>CALACD010000294.1 GCA_937890445.1 uncultured Acidimicrobiia bacterium
CAGCCAGCTGGTAGGGCAGTCCGCCGGCGCTCTGCTGCCGGCTGAGTCAGCATGCAACCAGCTGAGTCAGCCGGCAGGGCGCCAGTCGTGAACGAGGCGGGCCATCTCGATGGCGACCAGCGCCGATTCCTCACCGACGTTGTGGCCGCCGGGGCCCTCACTTCGATGCAGCGCCTGTTCGATGTTCTCGACGGTGACGAGTCCGAACGCAACCGGAACTCCGGTGTCGAGTTGCGTGGTCATGATGCCGGCGGCTGCGCCTTCGGAGACCAGCTCGTAGTGGGTGGTCTCGCCCCGAATGACGGCACCGACACAGATGATGGCGTCGGCCCGTCCCGACAGGGCGACTGCCTTGGCGGCCAGAGGAATCTCGAAGCAGCCTGGCACGCTCACC
This sequence comes from uncultured Acidimicrobiia bacterium, assembly GCA_937890445.1. Classification (GTDB taxonomy): domain Bacteria; phylum Actinomycetota; class Acidimicrobiia; order Acidimicrobiales; family SZUA-35; genus JAHECQ01. The sequence continues at coordinate 395 of CALACD010000294.1, forward strand.
TCGGTGATCTCGGTGACCCCGAGATCGATCAGTCCACGCCTCGCGCCGTCGACCAGTCGCTGCACGATGTCCTGGTTCCAGCGAGCCCGAATCACGACGACCCGCAATCCGGTTCCGTCGACCTCATCGGGGATACTCGCTCGTTCGTCTCCGCTGGCCATCGGGCCAAACTAGTGGGGCGCTCAGCGCCAGGCGAAGACGGGCTGTTCGTACTCGTCGACTCGCACCGAATCCCCGTCGTAGGCCACGGCCCGGAACTGGTAGATCACCGCGCCGGTCGGCGCGTGGATGAGATCTCCACCGATGGGGACCTGGATGACGGGGCGGTCGCTCTCGGGAATGCGGACGAACCGAGGTGAATCGGGGCGGGCCAGCTCTCCGAGCGCGATGCGATGGATCGATGCCACCTCGACCGGGTTGGCGATCGGCTCCCGATCGGAGCCGACCCAGAAGACGAACGGTGACATCACGTAGCCGGATCGAGTCGGGTAGTCGTCGAGGCGACCGATGAGGTGTTCGGATGCGTCGAGGTCGAGGCCGACCTCCTCGGAGATCTCGCGCAATGCGGCCTCGATTGGTGTTTCGCCATCGTCGACACGACCGCCGGGGAGTGCCCACTGGCGAGCGTGAGCCGAGAGCGCAGAGCCGCGTCGGGTGAGCAGAATGGATGCACCCCCAGCCGTTCCGTCGATCCGGCCCGTCAGTTCCGGTTGGTCGTCGATACCGGGGACGTCCCGCAGCTGTCCGAGTCGGTCGACGTCGCTGTCGTCGGCGCCGTGAACCTCGGCATCGCTGTCCATCACGATCACTGCGACGGCCGCATGCCGACGTCCTTCGAGGGGATGAAGGCGCACGTCGTGGTTCGCCAGGTTGGCGGCGAGCCTGTCGCGTAGGGTTCGGTCGAACACGATCTCGGGACGGTCAGCGGTCATGCCCGATTGTTACCAGACTGTGAAGCTGCTCCACATTTCGTAGAAGGCACGGTGACACGAGCCCCGCCACCCCGCTAGGTTCGCGAGCCGATGAGACGCCTGGTCGGAGGTCTGGTACCCCTCGGGGCCGCACTCGTGGCTTTTGCGTTCGGTGCACTGATGCTGCTCGCCGTGGGCGCCAGTCCATGGGATGGCCTGACCGCTCTGGTCAGCGGCGCGTTCGGCAGCGGTGACCGGTTGATCGCAACCGCGGTGAAGGCCACCCCGCTGCTGCTGGTGGGTGCCGGTATCACCATTTCCTTCCGGGCCAGCGTGGTGAACATCGGAGGTGAGGGTCAGATCGTCATGGGGGCTCTGTTGGCGACCAGCCTTGCCCTGGGCGTGCCGGACCTGCCCGCCATTCTGTTGGTGCCCTTGGTGTTGATGGCGGGAGCCGTCGGTGGCGGGCTGTGGGGTGCGGTCCCGGGCGCGCTGAAGGCCTACGCCGGCGTGAACGAGATCCTCAGCACCGTCATGCTCAACCTCGTTGCCGTGCAGTTCATGAACTATCTGCTGCGAGGGCCGCTGATCGATCCGCTCGAACTCGAGACGGGCACTCGCATCCCGCAGACCCAACGACTGTCCGACAATGCCGCGCTGCCGGCTCTGGTGCCCGGCACCCGTCTCCACCTCGGAGTCCTGGTCGCGGTCCTGGCCGCGTTTGCGGTGTGGGTTCTGTTGTGGCGGACACCGCTCGGATTTCGGCTTCGTGCCGTCGGCCACAATCCTGATGCCGCCCGGGCCGCGGGGATCCCGGTCCGGCGCAGTGTGGTGACTGCCCTGGGCCTGAGCGGATCGCTGAGCGGATTGGCCGGCGCAATCCTGGTCTTCGGAAGCGAGGGTCAGCGCATGGCAACCGATGGGTCTGCCGCTGGTTTCACCGGATCGGCCGGCTTCAACGGCATCGTGACCGCGCTGTTCGGAGGCCTGCACCCGCTGTGGACGATTCCGTCGTCGTACCTCTTCGGTGGGTTGTTGACCGGGGCAACCAATCTGCAGCGGCAATTGCAGATCCCTTCGGCTCTGGCCATCGCGCTCAACGGCCTGGTGGTGATCTTCGTGGTGAGCAGCGGTCGGTTCCAGGCCCGGATCGACCGGTTCGTCGACGGCAGGCGCAACCTCGGCACCGCGCTGGCCGACGATGGCGAGCCACTGGCCCCTGCCGAAGCCGAGGTCGATTCCCGTGGGTAGCTTCTTCACTTCCGCCGTGTTGGTCGCCACCATTGCGTCCGGTCTCCGATTGGCCATCCCCTACCTGCTCGCGGGACTGGGCGAGACGGTCGGGCAACGCAGCGGGGTCCTGAACCTCGGGGTCGACGGCGTCATGCAACTCAGCGCATTCTTCGCCTACTGGACCGTTCTGGAGACCGGCAGCCTGTGGTTGGGGGTCGGTGCCGGACTCGCGGTCGGGACCGTGATGGGCCTCGTCTACGGCGTCATCACCGTGACGTTGGGAGCGACCCAGGGCATCAGCGGCATCGGCATCTTCCTGTTCGGGCTCGGGTTCAGCGATCTGATCTTCCGGAGACGAGTGGGCACTCCGAAGCCGATCAAGCAACTGCCCGAGGTCGAGGTACCGCTGTTGTCCGACATACCCTGGGTCGGGGAGGCACTGTTCCGTCAGACGCTCTTCGGGTATCTGGCCTTTGCCTCGGTGCCCGTGGTTGCGCTGATGCTGAAGCACACCACGTTCGGGATGAACATTCGGGCGGTGGGAGAGAACCCACAGGCGGCCGACAGCCTCGGGATCTCGGTGGGACGGACCCGGTATCTGGCCATTCTCATCGGCAATGTCATGGCCGGCCTGGCCGGCACGGCCCTGGTGCTGGAGTTGGGAATCTTCCAGCAGAACCTGACCCAGGGGCTCGGTTTCATCGCGGTGGCGCTCGTGTACTTCGGCGCCTGGCGTGCTCCGGGGGTGATGGTCGGAGCGCTGCTCTACGGTCTGGTGAATGCCACCGTGCTGCAGTGGAAGGCCCAGGGGATCATTCCGCGAGAAGCTTCTGACCTGGCGTCCATGGCGCCGGCCGTGCTGACGATTCTCGCCCTTGTCGTGCTGGCGGGCCGGGTCTCGCCACCCGCAGCTCTCACTCGCCCCTTCAGTCGCCACTGATCGGGGCAGTCCGGGTCCACATCCACATGACAGATTGCAGACATTTCTCTACCGAAACATCTCGGAAACATCCCGTCGATAGCAACCAGGAAATGAACAGAGGAGAAACAACGATGAACATCACCAAGGGGGCACTGCTTCGGCTGCTTGCCCTCCTCGCTGTCTTCGGACTGGTCGCTGCGGCATGCGGTGGCTCGTCCGATGCCGCCGACGACACTGCTGTCGACGACACTGCCGCTGACGACGGTGCCGAGGACACTGCCGCCGAGGACACTGCTGTCGACGACACTGCCGCCGACGACACTGCGACTGACGATGAGGCAGCGGCCGAGGACGACGCGGCCATGGAGGAGGACGAGGCCATGGCCGACGCCGGTCCCATCAAGATGGCGATCGTCGCCCCCAGTGCCCAGGACGATCTCGCCTTCACCCAGAGCATGATCGATTCGATCGCCGCGAGCGACGCCGAGATCGAGTTGTCGATCAGCGATGGGCTGTTCGTCGTCGAGGATGCCGCGGCCGCCATCCGGGGTTATGCCGAGGACGGCCAGGAGGTGATCATCGTGCACGGAACCCAGTTCGGGGCCTCGTTGATCGAGATCGCCCCCGACTTCCCCGAAACCACCTTCGTGTGGGGAACCGCATCGGACACCCAGGGGCTGGACAACGTCTTCGCCTACTATCCGACCGCAGAGGAGGGCGGCTACGTGAATGGCGTCATGGCTGCCATGTTGTCGTCGTCGGGAACCATCGGCGTCGTCGGCCCGGTCGAGGCCGGTGATGCGGTCGCCTACATCAACGGTTTCGTGGAAGGCGCCGAGGCCACTTCCGACGTCACCGTTGCCGTGACCTACACCGGCTCGTTCAGCGATGTGGCGCTGGCGGCCGAAGCCGCCCAGGCCCACCTGACCAACGGCGTCGACATCCTGACCGGCACTTCACAATCGGTGGTGGGCGCCGTCGGTGTCGCCACCGAGAACGACGTGCCGTGGTTCGGGACGCAGGCAAACCAGACCCCGCTGTCACCCGGACTGGTCGTTGCATCGCAGGTCTACCACTGGGAGTTCGTGCTCGACGAGATTCTGGCCCTGCGGGCGTCGGGAGTGCTGGGCGGCGAGATCTTCGAGATCAACCTCGCCAACGGCGGACTCGTGATCGAGTTCAACGATGGCTATGCATTGCCCGACGATGTCAGGGCTGCCGGTGAGGCCGCCATCGCGGCCATCGCCGATGGCTCGATCGACCCGGTCGGCTGATTCGGATTCGTCATGAGCACGCCGGGAACCTCGCAGCCAGCATCGATCCCCCCGATGTTGGAGATGCGCGGCGTCACCAAGCGATTTCCCGGCGTGCTCGCCAACGACCGCGTCGACTTCGATGTTCGACCCGGTGAGGTCCACACCCTGCTGGGTGAGAACGGAGCCGGCAAGAGCACGTTGATGAAGATCCTCTTCGGGCTGTATCAGCCCGATGAGGGAGACTTGCGGTTGAACGGCGTTCCGATTCGTATCGAGTCCCCGACCGACGCGATCGGCCACCAGATCGGCATGATCCATCAGCACTTCATGCTGGTGCCGACCCTCACGGTGGCCGAGAACGTTGCACTGGGACTGAAATCGGGGCGGGGCCCGCTGACCGACCTGCAGGCCGTTTCGGCCCGCATCGAGGAGATCTCCTCGAGCTATGGCCTGGCCGTCGATCCTTCGGTCGCCATCTGGAAACTGTCGGTCGGCGAGCGGCAACGTGTCGAGATCATCAAGGCGCTGTATCGCGATGCCCAGCTACTGGTGCTCGACGAGCCGACGGCAGTGCTGACACCGCAAGAGGTCGACGATCTCTTCGTGATCCTGCGCCAGATGAGCTCCGCCGGCCGCGGATTGATCTTCATCTCGCACAAACTTCACGAGGTGATGGCGCTGAGCGATCGGATCACCGTGCTCCGCAACGGGCGGGTTGCCGGTCACACCACGCCGCAGGAAACCAGCCGCCAGGAGTTGGCGCAGATGATGGTCGGTCGAGCGGTGAAGCTGGCACCGGACAAACCGTCCGTCGAGCCCGGAGCCGACCGGCTTTCCATCAGCGGATTGACGGTGTTCAACGACAGCGGATCGGCTGCGGTGACGAATCTCGATCTGACGGTACGGTCGGGTGAGATCGTGGGGATCGCCGGTGTGTCGGGAAACGGTCAACGCGAGCTGGCCGAATCGATCATCGGCATGCGTCATCCCTCGTCAGGATCGATCATCGTCGACGGCGTGGAGGTAGCGGGGTCGGAACCGGCCGAGAGCCGAGGTGCCGGGCTTGCCTACGTCCCCGAGGAACGCATGAAGGACGGCGCAGTCGGGGAGTTCACGGTCGGGGAGAACCTGGTGCTGGTCGAGCACGGCTCGGATCGCTTCTCCGGACGTGGACTGCTCCGGTTCGGTGCGATTCGCGAACACTGTCGGAAGTTGGTCGACGACTACCGGGTCAAGACCCCATCGATCGAGACCCCGACACAGAGTCTGTCCGGCGGGAACATCCAGAAGATCATCCTGGCCAGAGAACTGGCGACGAAGCCGACGGTGCTCATCGCCGCTCAGCCGACTCGGGGGGTCGACATCGGGGCCGCCGAGTACATTCACGAGCAACTGGTCGAGCAGCGCAGCGCCGGGATGGCGACGCTACTGATCTCCGAGGACCTCGACGAGGTCTTCGGACTGGCCGATCGAATCGCAGTGATGTTCGAGGGTTCGATCATGGCGATCCTCGACACCGAGGCGGCAACCCGGGAGCAGGTCGGTCTGCTGATGGCCGGTGTCGAGAGCGACCCTGCCCCCGCCGCCGGGGTAGCCCTAGATCGGTAGGCGTTGCATCGAGGGCCCATTGGCATCGTGGTCGCCCCAGTACTCGGGCAGCCGGAGATAGCCGACCCGAGGAAGTTCCTCCGCGATGGGAAGACCCTGGTGGAGTTTCAGTCGCTGGATGGTCCGGATGTGGCTCAGCTGCTCGTAGAAGACCATCCACAACGAGCCTTCGAGGTCGTAGCGCAGGAATCCAGGCCGATCCGGGTCGCTGCCCGCGCCGCGGGGGAGCGTGGTGATCACGTACTGCCAGAAGTAGCTGCCCCGGATGCTGGTGACATCGGCCCGGAACTCCTCGACCGTGTGTTCGGCCACCACACGTTCGAGCCAACCGATTCCGATTTTCATCTTGGCCACCAGGTCCGGGATCTCCCAGTACGGGTCCTCGTCCAGGACGCGGTCGAACTTCATCTGCGGACCAAGATGGTGGTGTTCCCAGGCGATGGGTGCCGGTTCGTCACCGTCGGGCCACAGCAGATGCCCGCAGCGGCGATGCGTGAAGACCAAGGCGTCCCAGGCGATGTGAGAGACCTGTCGACGCGGCGACCACCACATCCATTCTCGATCGGGTGAGCGGTCGTCGTAGTCGAGCTGTTCGGTGGTCAGTCCCTCGACCTCGTTCTCGACCCATTCGACGAGGCGTCCATAGGGCGGCATGGCTCCGACCGAAGGGTCTCGGGGCATCTCCACGATGTCATGATCGACGAGCGCCATCAGTCAGCGGACAATTCTGTGCGAACGCGGGGCAGGACATCGTGGGCCAACCGCTCGAGATTGGCATGCATGAGGTTGGGGTCGATGCCCGGCGGCAGTCCCGACGAGGCAACATCGGTGACGCCGTAGGTGCGGGCGAAGTCGACCAGCTCGGCCACGCATTCGTCCGCTGTGCCCACGAACGTGTTCTGGGGGATGCCTCCTGGCTCTCGCCAGCCGTAGTCGTCGGGGGTCGCGTCCATGAACTCGTTGTAGACACTCATGCGGAAGCGTTCGGCCTGGCGGATGATGGGCCAGTCTCGCTCACGGTCGTCGCTGACGAAGAAGGACCGAATGATGCCGACCCGATAGGTGTCGGGGTCACGCCCATCGTCGGCCACTGCCGATCGGTAGGGATCGAGGACCTCGTGACGCTTGCCCTGAGGGAGCAGGTTCGTCCCGAAACGGGCCGCTCTGCGGGCACCGGCCTCGCTCATTGCCGCGATCCACAACGGCGGCCCCCCGGCCTGTACCGGTTTGGGGTGCACGTCGATGTCGTCGAGTCGATAGCGCTTCCCGGAATAGCTGAACGGCCCGTCGCCCCAGGCCAGCCGGAGGATGTCGATGCCCTCCTCGGTCATCGACACCCGGTTCTTCAGCGAGGTGCCGAATGCCTTGAATTCGCGTGGCACGTAGCCCATGCCGATGCCGAGCTCCATACGGCCATTGCTGAGGTGGTCGAGCACCGCCATCTCCTCGGCCAGCCGAATGGGATGGTAGAGCGGCAGCAGGGCGATGTCGGTCGAGATCCTGACGCGCTCGGTCCGAGCCGCTATGGCACCCGCAACCGGCTGGAAGGCGGGCAGATAGCCATCGGCCAGGAAATGATGTTCCGTGAACCACACGTGGTCGAAGCCCAGCCCATCTGCCAGGACGGCCTGGTCCAAGGTGGCTGCGTACACCTGGGTCATGGAGATGTCGCTGTCGGGGGTGCGTCGGCAGTCGTACATGACACCGAAGCGGAACGGAGGTTTGGAGTCGGTCACGCCCCCAGCTCACCAGGGTCGGCCCCAGGTGTTCCAGTCGAACTCCTCGATACCGGTCTCGTTGAGCCGCCAGATCGATGCTTCGGCTCGACCGTCGACGATGTCGAGATAGCCGATGGTGCCGAATTCGAGGTTGAGGTTGTGGGGAAAGGTGGGTGATCCCGGGTTCACGCACAGGATCCCGTCGATCTCGGCGATGTGTTCGACGTGGGTGTCGCCGTGGATCAGCACGTCGGGATTTCTCGGACGATCGGGAAACAGGCGGTCGAGCGTGCGTAGGACCGTGAAGTTCGGGTGCATCTCGGGAATCGGTACGGCGTGGGTCAGCGCAACCAGGACGCCGTCGAAGTCGATCAGCCAGTTCTCGTCGAGGAAGGGATGCGACGGTTGGACAGCCCGACCCGACGAGCCGTCGTCGCCGTTTCCTCGAGCTCCCCACACCGGTGCCCGCTTGGCCAGTTCCTCGATCACATGCAGGTCGTAGATGTCGCCGGCGTGGAGGATGGCGTCGCAATCGGCGAACTGGTCATAGACGTGGGGCCACAGTTCCGGCATCGCTTCGGGAATGTGGGTGTCGGAGATCAACCCGATACGCATCAGCGCGTCGGGTCGACGAGAAGCTTGAGTGCGTTCACCTCTCGGTTGGCCATCTGCTCGACGGTGCCCGGTAGCTCATCGAGACCGATCGTCCCCTGATGGAGTGCAGTGGCCGCCAACCGGCCGGTCGCGATCAGTTGGCCGACGGTGTGTGCCTCGTCCTTGGTGTAGAGAATGGAGGTGGTGAGGGTGATCTCCTTGGTCATCCACTTGTTGGTCATGACCTCGGTGGGTTTGCCCGACACGCCGACCATGCATGCCGTACCGCCCCGTCGCAGGAGATCGATCGAGGCCTCCAGGGTCTGGGGGATACCGGCGGCGTCGAACGCGACGTCCACGCCGCGGCCCGCCGTGAGTTCTCTGACCTTCGAGCGTGTCTCGGATCCTCCGTCCAGTCCGATGTCGGCCCCCAGCTGAACGGAGAGTTCACGTCGTTCGGCATCGGGCTCGATCACGATCACGATCGCAGCTCCCGCCAGTCGCGCGCACATCGCCGTCAGCTGGCCGATCGGACCGGCTCCCAGAACCGCAACCGTGTCGCCTGATCGCATCCCGCTCTGCTGAATGGCGTGGAACGCAACGGCGGCCGGTTCGACCAGGGCACCCTGGACCGGGGTGATGTCCTCGGGCAGGACGACCAATCGATCGGCATCGACACCGATGAGTGACGCGAAACCACCATTGGGGGAGGCATGGGGACCCATGCCGTTGTACTCCCGGTTGGCGGGCCGACAGTAGTGGACCTGGCCGATGGCGCAGTAGGAGCAGCGGCCACAGCCCGGACCGAGGCCGGCCATGACCAGGTCACCGTCTCGTACCGAGTCGACGCCGGCGCCGGTGGCCACGACCTCGCCGAACCACTCGTGCCCGCACAATTGGGGTGCGTACTGCCAACCCTCGGCGTAGGCGTGGACATCGCTGCCGCAGATGCCGCACAGTCGTATCTCGACGACGGCCGAGCCGTCCACCGGGGTGGGCTCGGCCACATCGGTCACTTCACATTGTCGGATTCCCGTGATCAGGCCTGCGCGCATGGTCGGAAGCTACACGCCCGAGCACACTGGCTTCGAGTTCACTCAGGGACATCGGCTTGGCGAACAGGTAGCCCTGTGCTCGTTCACAACCCAGCGCCAGCAGCGCGTCGACCTGCTCGACGGTTTCGACACCTTCGGCCACCAGGTCGAGGCCCAGGGCGGTGGCCAGGCCCACGATGGAACGGGCGATGGCGAAGTCGTCGTGATCATGAGGCAAACCGCTGACGAAGCTGCGATCGATCTTCAGAATGTCGACGGGGAAACGCTTGAGGTAGGACAACGAGGAGTAGCCGGTGCCGAAATCGTCGATGGCCAGGCTGACCCCGAGGGCTCGCAGCCGGGCCAATACATCGAGCGAAGCCTCGGCGTCGGCCATCAGCACGGTTTCGGTGATCTCGAGGCACAAGTGCGCCGGGTCTGCGCCGAAGGTCTCGATGGCTTGGACCACCCGTTCGACGATGTCACGTTGCGACAGTTGCCGTGCCGACAGGTTGACCCGCATGATCAGGTGGGCGGTCGCCGGGTTGCGTTGCCACCGTCCAGCCACCCGGCAGGCTTCGGACAGCATCCATTCGCCGATGTCGGTGATCAGTCCGCATTCCTCGGCGATCTCGATGAACAGCCCTGCCGTCAGCAGCCCCCGCTGCGGGTGGTGCCAGCGCACCAAGGCCTCGGCGCCCAGCACGGTGCCGGTGGTCAAGTCGACCTCGGGTTGGAAGTAGGCCTCGAACTCGCCCCGGGGCAGCGCTCGACGTAGTTCGGCCTCGAGGGTGATGCGTTCGGCGGGGACCCGCTCGAGACCGAGGCTGAAGACTTCGATCCGGTTTCGTCCCGCCGCCTTGGCCTGGTACATCGCAGCATCGGCATCGGCGATCAGATGCTCGACGTCGCCGCTGTCGGCAAAGGCAACGCCGATGCTGGCGGTGACATAGAGTTCCTGGCCGTCCAGCAGGATCACCGGGGTCAGAGCCGCCTGGAGCCGACGAGCCAGGTCCACGGCCCGCTCTTCGGATGCTCCACGCTGGGTGACAGCGGAAGTGATGACCACGACGAACTCGTCCCCGCCGAGCCGGGCAACCATGGTGGCTTCTCGGAGCGTGGCCCGGAGCCGTCGGGCCACCTCGGCGACCAACTCGTCGCCGATGCTGTGCCCGAGCGAATCGTTGACCACCTTGAATCGATCGAGGTCGAGGAACAACACCGCCACTTCGGTGCCCTGGTCGAGGTGGGCCTGCACGTGCTCCAGAAGTGCAGGGCGATTCGACAGCCCGGTCAGACTGTCATGGCGGGCCTGATGGCGAAGCTCGGCTTGCGAACGGTGCCGTTCGGTGTCGTCGACGGCCACGATGATGACCCCTTCGATCGCGCCGGCCGAGTCATGCTCGGGAACTGCGGACAGGTGTAACCACTGCTCGCCCAACGGAGTCTGCACACACCAGTCGAACGCACGTGCTTCGTCCTGCTCGATCACGTGTCGGAGCTCGCTCAGCACGCCCTCTGCGTCGTTGTCGGAGATGGAGTCGATGGGATTCCCCACGAGGTCGGACGGAGCCCAACCGATCTGGGCGATCGACGGTGACGAATAGGTGATGCGGAGGTCGGCGTCGAGCAGAATGGTCATGGCCGGAGAGTTCTCCACCAGATCCTGGAATCGTCGTTGTGAGTTGGCCAACGCCCGTTCCTGGTTCGTCGAGTCCGTGACGTCCTCGACATGGGACAGCACCAGTTCCTCTCCGCCGGCGAAGCTCATGACTCGTTTGGCATGGACCCGGCCGCAGACCACGGTCCCATCGGTCCGGAGGAACTCCATGCGTTCGATCTTCACCGAACCTTCCCGTCGAACTCGCTGGGGCAGAGTGAGGGCGGTGTCGTGATGCCCATCGGTCAGCACCCTGGCCGCCTCGGCGCCGAGCATGTCGGTGACCGATTCGAACCCGAGAAAGTTGGCATAGGCCTGGTTGGCCGCCAGAAGCGTCGAGTCGAAACGCCGTAGGCTGATGCCGACGGGCGCATCGTCGAACGCAACGGCGAAGTACACCTGGGCCTCGACTCGGGCCTGGGCCCCGGCCAGCAAGGCGGCAATCGAGGTGAGCGTCTTGCGCTCGTCATCTTCCCACCTGCGGGCCTCGGCGGACATCAAGACCACCAGGCCGGCGACGTGGTCCTGGGTCGCGACCGGGGTCGAGAGCACCGAACCGACGCCCGGCTCGTCGGTGGCGTACAGGACGGTCGATGTGACCGGACCGAGGGCCGTCAGACGCGACAGGGTCGCGGCCCCGATCTGATGGTGAGGATCGTTCGGCCAACGTTGGACCCGGGGGGTCAGTTGATCGGATCGGCGTTCGATCAGCGAACTGGCGACGCCGAAGAAGGTGCCGAGTTCGGCCAAGGTGTCGATCACCGCGCCATCGATGGTCTTGGCGTCGACATTGGCCAGGCGGGTCGAGATGGAGGCCACGAGTTCGTCGAGCGAATGCCGGCGGGCCAGGTTCACACGGTGGGTGGCATCATCGAGGAAGCTGATGACCAGCGGAGGTTCACCGTCGTGGGGGTGCAGGTAGTGGACCGACACGTCGGCGTAGACCAGTGACCCATCCGGCCGCTCGTACGCCGTTTCGGGCAAGAACGACACGGCGTCGTGGCTCGCGTCGAAGCGGCCCCGGACCTCGGCGACGCCAGGGTGTTCGTCGGCCTGGAGGATGTCGAAGATCTCACGGCCTGCCATCTCTTCCACGGTCCGACCCAGAAGCTGCTCATAGGCCGGGTTCGCCCAGAGCAGGCGCAGGTCGACATCTCGGAGACTGACGGCCAACGGAGCCTTCTCGAACACGGTCCGTCCCCAGTCGAGTGCCTCGGCGCGACGGAGAAACGCCATGGCCAACGCATCCTGTGCTGGCAGCGACGGTTCCGTACTCGACGAGGGCACTGCACTCGACGAGGGCACTGGAGCAGTCGACGCGGTTCCCATCCTTGGGTCGGTCATCGATGCAGCATCGACGGCCGTAGTGGCGCCATGAGCGGCATCGAGCCGCGGTCCGAGGTCGTCGGATCGGAACCGAGGTAGGTTCTCGCCCTGTGAAGCTGCTTGATTTCTCGAATCGACGTGTCGTGGTGACCGGTGCTGCCTCCGGGATGGGGGCCGAAACCGTCCGCTTGCTGTTGGAGGCCGGCGCAGAGGTCCACAGCCTGGACATCGAGCCCGTCGACCAGCCGGTCGCCGGCGCCACCGTATGCGACCTCGGCCAGCCCTCATCGATCGATGTCGCGGTTCAGGAGCTCCCGGGCTCGATCGACGTGCTGATGAACTGCGCCGGAGTTCCCAACGGCGGCCGCTTCGGTCCGGCGGAGGTGATGGCGATCAACTGGCTGGGACTGCGCCACCTGACCGAGAGGCTCCTGCCTCGGATGGCAGCGGGGTCCTCGGTGGTGCACATAGCATCGACGGCGGGCCGGGCCTGGGCCGATCGGCTCGGGGCTCACAGGGAACTGATGGCACTCGACGACTTCGCTGCTGGCGCCGAGTGGGTCGACGCCCATCCCGACGTCGTGGGTGACGGGTATGCCTTCTCCAAGGAGGCCGTTCAGTATTACACCCACTGGCGATCGGTCCAGCTCCTGCCTCGGGGGATCCGGATGAACAGCGTGTGCCCCGGGATCACCGACACGGCGATCATCGCCGATTTCCGCAAAGGCATGGGTGATGCATTGATCGACCACGCCGAGGCCGTCGCCGGTCGTATGGCACAGCCGGGTGAGATGGCGCCCGCCATGCTGTTCCTGGCCGACGAGATGTCGGCCAGCTACATCAATGGTGTCAATCTCAACATCGATCGAGGCACCTCGGCGGCCCGGTTGTCGGAACAGACCGACCCCGGACTCATCTGGCAGCGTTCGTAGCGGCGATTCGCCCACCTTCGCGAAGGTCCGTGGCCAGAGGTCCAGCACCCGCTCGGGCCAGACGATCCAGGTCGGCAACTGGTCGAGATGTGACCGGATCGGTCGCCAACGCGGCTTCGAGGGCCGCTGCAATGGAGAGGACTCGATGGTCGCCGTACATGGGCCCGATCAGTTGGAGACCGAACGGGAGACCTTGGTCGTCGCAGCCACACGGAAGGGCGGTCACGGGATGTCCGATGACGGTGATGGCGGCCGTGAGCGCAAGCCACGCCATGTAGTTGCCGACCGGGGCATCGTCGACGTGACGGGGGAAGAGGTCCCGCCAAGGGAAGGGCGACACACTCACGCCGGGGCAGATCACCACGTCGACGTCGGCGTAGAGGTGCTGGAACGCCCGGTACAGGTCGACTTGCTGTCGTCGGGCCTTGGCGATCTCCTCCATGGGAGTCTGCAGTGCCGATTCGTAGGTCGCTCGGATGTTGGGATTGAAGCCGGCGTCCCACGATTCGGCATCCCGGTGGTACTGGCTGACGAAGACATCGCTGCGGAGACGCCAGTCGACCTCGGATGCGCTGGTGAGATCGATCGGCACCTCGACGACGCTGCCGACGAGAGGTCGCAGGCGAGCGACCCGGTCGGCGAAGGTGGAGCGGATGGACTTCGACACCAGCACGCCACCGAGGTCGGCAGTGATGCCGACCCGAAGCTGTGACAGATCGACGGCCTCCAGAGCCGCCAGGGCGGGTGCGTCGAGCGGGAACGACATCGGATCGAGGGTGTTGCGGCCGGCGATGACCGACAACAGCAGCGCCGTGTCCGCAACGGTGCGGCCCATCGGGCCCTGGACGCTGTAGAAGGTCTGGGCCGTGGTTCGGGCTTCGTGGGGAACGACGCCAGGACTGGATCGATGCCCGACCACTCCGCAGTAGCAGGCGGGGATACGAAGGCTTCCCCCGTGATCCGATCCCGTGGCCAACGGCACCATGTTGGTCGCGAGCGCCACCGCCGACCCTCCCGACGATCCGCCACAGGTGCGACTGGGATCGAAGGGATTGCCGGTGGCGCCGAACAACCGGTTGATGGTGTTGGCGCCGATGCTGAACTCGGGGATGTTGGTCTTGCCGACGACGATGCCGCCGGCGCGGCGGATCTTGTCCACGATGCCGGCGTCCTCGGTGGGAACGTTGTCGGCGAAGTCGATGCTCCCGAAGGTCGTGACGATGCCCTCGGTCGGCTGCAGGTCCTTGATCGCGACCGGAATCCCGTGCAGCGGACCGAGGGCATCACCCCTTCGCACTGCAGCTTCGGCTTCGAGGCTCTCGGCCCGGGCCCGGGCATCGGCCCGGATCACCATGGCGTTGACGGCTGGGTCGATCAGATCGGTCTGGGTCAGGCAGGATTCGAGCAGTTCGACGGGTGAGAGCTCTCCGGAGGCAATACGGTCTCGGGCTTCGACAGCGGTGAGATCACAGGGTCGGGTCATGGCGTGGCCACCTCGTCGGAGTCGGTCGGGTCGGTTTCGTCGGAATCCTGTTCGGGTCGATCGGGCTCGGCCGTGAGGCGGTTTGCAATGTCGGCCGCTATCTCGGTCGGCTCGCGTCCCTGGGTGTCGATGATGGTGAAGCGCCCGTATCCGTCGGCTCGCTCGGCCAGGAGTCGATGGATGCGGTTCTCGGGATCGTCACCCGACAACAGCGGCCTCGGTGGGCCCTCGATGTCGGCGAGCACCCGCTTGAGTATCTCGTGAACTGGGGCCGTCAAGGCGAACACTCGGCCGGCGGCTCCCAGGAGTTCGGCGTTGATCGGGTCGAGCATCAGTCGACCGCCGGTCGAGATGACCAGGCCTTCCTGCTCGGCCAGGGCGCGAGCGGTGTCGCGTTCGTACCCGCGGAAGACGTCCTCGCCGGACCGGGCGAAGATGTCGGGGATCGACCCGTGACGAAGTTCGATGAGATGGTCGGTGTCGACGAAGGTTCGACCGAGCAGTTCGGCGAGGGCTCGACCGACCGAGGTCTTCCCTGTTCCCATGAACCCGGTGAGGACGACGTTCGGCGGCACGGACCCAGTGTTCTCGGACCCAGTGTTCTCGAACCCAGTATTCACGAACCCAGTATTCACGAACCCAGTATTACCCTCTGTGTCCGGATCGGGGTACTACCCTCGCCGGGTGGCAGACATTCTCGTCCTCAACGGACCGAACCTGAATCTCCTGGGCCTGCGTGAGCCCGAGGTCTACGGCACCGAGACGCTCGACGACATCGTGGCCGATCTGACGGCCCGGGCCCACGACCTGGGGTCATCCATGCGATCCCTGCAGTCGAACAGCGAGGGCGAGCTGATCGATGCCCTGCACGAGGCCCGGCAATGGGCTGACGGTGTGATCTTCAACCCTGGGGGATACACCCACACCTCGGTTGCCCTACGGGACGCTGTCTCCTCCATTGCGCTGCCGGTGATCGAGGTGCATCTGTCGAACATCCATGCCCGCGAGTCCTTCCGCCACCAGTCGATGGTGTCGGCGGTGTGTCTCGGGGTTGTCGCCGGTTTCGGCCGGCACGGCTATCGGATGGCGCTCGACGGGCTGCTGGCTCACCTCGGCGACTGATGTCCGGATCCGCCCCGGCAGCAGCGACATGCTGACGCCGGGGCATCAATCGAAGAGCACGGTGCGATCGCCGAGAAGGAAGATGCGGTCCTCGGCCTGAGCCTTGACGGCGCGTGACAGGACGATACGTTCGACATCTCGGCCCTTCACCACCATCTGGTCGGCGGTGTCCCGATGGCTGACCGGGGCGACGTCCTGATCGATGATGGGCCCCTCGTCGAGGCTCGACGTGACGTAGTGGGCAGTGGCCCCGATCAGTTTCACCCCACGTTCCCACGCCTGGTGGTACGGCTTGGCTCCCTTGAAACCAGGAAGGAAGGAATGGTGAATGTTGATGGCGCGTCCGTGGAGGGCGGCACACAGATCGGGGCTCAGGATCTGCATGTAGCGGGCCAGCACCACGAAGTCGATCCGGTGCCGTTCCACCAGTTCGAGCAGTCGGGCCTCGGCCTCGGGCTTGGTGGCACTCGTCACCGGGATGTGTTCGAAGTCCACGCCGTTTCGCAGCGCCACGTCGCGTAGGTCGGGATGGTTCGACACCACGAGCGGGATGTCGAGCGCGAACTCGCCGGCGTTGCGGCGGTAGAGAAGATCGAGAAGACAGTGGTCGTACTTCGAGACCAGTACGAGCGCCCTTCGAGGATCGTCCTCGCGGCGGACGTTCACGTCGGCCCCCAACCGGTTGATCCGGTCGTCCAGTGCCACTCGGATGTCGGCGGCGTCGAACGTCGATGCCTCGAACCGGGTCCTCATGCAGAACGTGCCACTGACCGGATCGCTGAACTCCCCGTTCTGGAGAATGTTGGCTTCGAGATCGAACAACCCATTGCTGATGCTTGCGACCACGCCCCGCTGGTCGGGGCAGGAGAGCGTGAGGATGAACGTGGGCATGCAGTCGATGGTAACGACGTGGTCGACCGCGTCCGGTCACCGTGCCCCGTGCCCCCTCAACCCTTCAGTTCGGCGAGAATGCGGCGGAGCACCTGTTCCTCCTCCGAATTGGTGACGGGCATCGAGAATTCGATGCGGTCGATGAGGCCGGAGTAGCGCTGGTTCAAGCGGCTGCCGATCGTGTCCCACGTACCCAGGGTGGCGATCGTGTGCAGGACTTCGTCGTCGACCGCCTTGGTCAGATCGTCCCACCGTTGTGCCTTGGACAGCGCCGCGGCCTCGTCGGCGCGGTCGCCCCAGTCGAGAATCTCGAAGGCCCGCCGGTACGCCGGCGTCGACAGGTAGAAGGCGACCCGGGCTCGCACGACCTCGGCTACGGCGGCCAGCGCGGTCTCGTCTCGTGCCGTTCCGACCAGCGGTTTGAGGCAGATCTCGACGTCGGAGAGGTTGCGGCCGGTGCGGGCTGCACCGCGGGCCACGGCCGGGCGAACCTCACGGTCGATGAACACCGACGTGCAGACGGGGTGAAGGCGAACACCGTCGGCGACCTCCCCGGCGACGGCGCACATGTTGGGACCGATGGCGGCGATGTGGATCGGGATGTCGGGGTGATCGATGGGGCCCGGATCGAACAAGGGCACCATCAGGTTCAGGTCGTAGTGGTCGGATCGGAAGTCGAGCTGTTCACCGGTCTGCCAGGTGTTCCACACCGCTCGCACGGCGTTCACGTAGTCCCGCATCCAGGGAGCGGGCGCGTGCCATTCCATGCCGAAGCGACGGCGGACGTGACCGCGGACCTGGGACCCGAGTCCGAGGGTGAAGCGGCCCTCCGACAGCTTCTGGAGCGACCAGGCCGACATGGCGGTGATGGTCGGGCTACGGGGAAAGGCCATGGCGACCGAGGTGCCGAGTCCGACGGTCGACGTTGCCGCAGCCCCCAGGGCCAGGAGCTGATACGGATCGTCCTTGGTCTCCTCGACCAGGACGGCCTCGTAGCCCAACGCCTCCACCAGGGCTGCTCCCTCGCCGAAGGTGGAGATGTCGAGTTGGATGTCCGGAGCCCTCAGTCCGGGATCCAGCTTGCCGAGGGGGAGGAGGGTTTCTGGTTTCACACTCGTGATGGTGGCAGACCCGGGGGCCGAAGTGCGAGATGTGACATGCGACCTGTTCCCGGGGCGTACAGCCGATCGAATGTGACCCGACAATGGACAGGTGACCACGGACCCCGGCATGAAGCTCATCGAGCGCGTCCTCGCGACCGGATTCAGCCGTCATACGGCGGTGCCGGCGCTCGGGGCACTCGGAAGCCATCAGGCCAAGTCGTTCACGCGGCAGCTCCTGGCGTTGTTCGCCGGCTCGTCGTTGATCGGGATCGCCGTCGCCCTCCTCGTGCACGCCGATCTCGGTTTGACCCCCTACGACGTCATGTCTTCCGCGGTCAGCGAGCGGCTCGGAATCAGCCTGGGGCAGGCCGGTTGGCTGATGGCCGCAGTGCTGTTCGGCATGGCGGCAGTCTTCCGGCATCGGCCGAGCCGGTGGGGTGTCGCCTACATTCTCGCCAACGGTTTGGCCATCGATGCCGCCAGCGGTCTGCTGACACGGCCCGACACTCTGGCCGGCCGTTGGGTCTTCGTCGTGTCTGCCGTCGTGATTCTGGCGGCCGGCGTCAGTCTCGTGGTCTATTCCGGGACGACGGGCGGGCCCTTCGAGCTGCTCAC
>CALACD010000295.1 GCA_937890445.1 uncultured Acidimicrobiia bacterium
CGTCCGACAGGCGTTCACCACGGCGGCACCGGTGGCCAGCGTGGTTCGGCTGCCCCCGGTCACGTCGTTGAAGCCCACCATCTCGGTGTCGGCAACGACGGGGCGAATGTTCTGCATGTCGATGCCGAGTTCCTCGGCCGCCATCAAGGCCATCGAGGCCCGACTGCCGCCGATGTCCGGTGATCCGACGACCACCGTGGCGGTGCCGTCCTCGTTGATGTTCACCGTCGCCGTCGAGTTCATTCCCGCGTTGAACCAGAATCCGCTGGCGACGCCGCGACCCTGATTCGGACCGAGTTCGACCGTGTAGTTGGGGTGACCCTTGATCGCCTCGAGGGTCTCCTTGAAACCGATCACGGGAAACTTCGGACCATACGTTGCGGTGTCACCCGCCTCGACAGCGTTGTGGAGCCGGAAGTCGATCGGATCCATGCCGATCTTCTTGGCCACCTCGTCCAGCACGCTCTCGACGCCGAACGAACTGATCGGAGCCCCCGGCGCACGGTACGCAGCCACCTTGGGCTTGTTGACCACGACGTCGAAGCCTTCGATCAGGAAATTCTCGAGCTTGTAGGGAGCAAGGCACGTCATCGACCCGGCGCCGACGGGAGAACCGGCGAACGCACCGGCTTCGAACGCCTGCCACACCTGGGCTGCGGTGATGGTCCCGTCGTTCTTGGCTCCGATCTTCACTCTCAACCGCGCGCCCGAGGTCGGTCCGGTGGCACGGAAGACCTCGTCACGATCCATGACCAGCTTCACCGGTCGACCGGCCTTCTGTGACAGACGCACGGCCAGGGGTTCGAGGTAGATCACCGTCTTGCCGCCGAAACCTCCGCCGATCTCGGCCGGAATGACCTTGATCCGCGTTGCCTCCCATCCCAGGACATTGGCCGAGTAGGCCCGCATGGCGAAGTGGCCTTGTGACGAGCACCACACGGTCGATCGGCCATCAGGTGTCGTGTCGGCGACGGCGGCGTGAGGTTCGATGTAGCCCTGGTGGACCGGTTTGGTCGTGAACTCGCGCTCGATCACCACGTCGGCATCGGCAAAGCCCTTGTCCAGATCTCCTCCGTCGAACACCGTGCGTGACGCCACGTTGCTCGGTGCATCGGGTGCCGGATCGACACCCTTGGTCATCATGGCGGGATGGAGGAGCACGGCGTCGTCGGCCATCGCCTCGTCGACCGTCAGCACATGCGGCAGGACCTTGTAGGTCACCTTGATGGCATCGGCGGCAGCCCTGGCCTGTTCCCGGGTCAACGCGGCAACGGCGGCCACCACGTGGCCTTCGTACAACACCTTTTCTCGGGCCATGACGTTGCGCTGCACGTCCTGCTCGGCCGGTTTGCCGTACGGCTCTGGGAAGTCGGCGCCGGTGATGACCGACTTGACGCCCGGCATGGCCTCGGCTTCGGATGTGTCGATCGAGACGATCTCGGCGTGAGCGTGAGGAGAGCGACACACCGCGCCGATGAGCATGCCGGGCAGGGCGAGATCAGCTCCGAACTTGGCCCGGCCCGTGACCTTGTCGAATCCGTCCGGACGAATCGGTCGTGTCCCTACCCACTTGAATCCCTGCATGGGATTGATGTCTTCGGTGATTGCCATGATCAGGCCTCCTGCATTCGGGATGCGGCTTCTTGTACTGCACGGATGATCTTGTCATAGCCCGTGCATCGGCAGAGGTTGCCGGCAAGGGCGTAACGAATCTCGGTCTCGGTTGGATTCGGATTCTTGTCCAGAAGAACCTTGGCAGCGACCAGGAAGCCCGGTGTGCAGATACCGCACTGAAGCGCAGCTCCCTCGAGGAAGCATTGCTGCAAGGGGTGGAGATGGTCGCCGTCGGCCAAGCCCTCCACGGTCACGATGGTGGCCCCGTCTGCCTCAGGGGCGAAGACCAGACAGGAGGCGTTCAGCGCACCGTTCATGATGACCGAGCAGGCTCCACAGTCGCCGGTACCGCAGCCCTCCTTCACGCCGGTCAAGCCGACGTCGTCGCGCAGTGCGTTGAGCAGCGAGGTTCCGTCCTCGGTGAGGAACTCGGTCTGGTCCCCGTTGATGATTGCGGTCACATGGGTCTTGGACATCAGTGGGTACTCCCGTTCGCGGTTCCTGGATTCTGGGCACGATCGGCGGCGATGCCGATCGCTCGTTTGGTCAAGACACCGGCCACGTGCTGACGGTAGGCAATGGTGCCACGCTTGTCGTCGATCGGATTGCAGGCGGCGCTTGCGGCGGCCGAGGCAGCAGCGAGAGCTGCGTCGTCGAGGGTGGTGCCGACGATGGCGGCCTCTGCGTCGGGGACTCGCACGACGGTGGGAGCGACGGCCCCGAGTGCGATTCGAGCCGACGTGCACGTTCCACCGTCCATGGTCAGCTGCACCCCGGCGCCGACGACGGCGATGTCCATCTCGGTGCGTGGGATCAGACGAAGGTAGGCGTCAGCGGTGGCGCCGGCCGGTCGATCGATCTCGAATTCGACGACGAACTCGCCCGGGGCCAACGAGGTTCGCCCCGGGCCCACCGGGAGCTCCTCGACGAGAATCGTGCGAGTGCCGTCACCGGAGGCGATGACGGCACGGGCACCGGCAGCAACCAAGGCGGGCACGGAGTCGGCGGCCGGAGACGCGTTGCACACGTTGCCGCCCAGGCTCGATCGGCTCTGCACCTGATCCGAACCGATCAGGCCGGCCGCTTCGACGACGCCCGGAAGGTCGTGACTGAGGTCGGCGTTGGCGGTCAACTGCGCTGCCGGCACGGCGGCACCGATCACCCACATGTCGTCCTGTCGGGTCACGGCGGACAGTCGTTCGATCTTCTTGAGATCGATCAGACCGGGCCCGAGATCTCGACCGGATCGCATCTGTGGCACCACATCGGTGGCGCCTGCGAACACACGAGTGCCAGGCTCGGACGTCAAGACGCCAATGGCCTCCTCGATCGTCGCTGGTGCGTAGTACTTCACGAACAACCCCCTGGGAGAATGTGCGTCCACGATCGTGGTCGCACCGAGAAACTACTTGCTTGCATGGATTCGAGCGAGACGAGACGTTCCGCCCGTTCGACGGGCCTCGACGTCTCAGCCCAACTCGGCGTAGATCGCTGTTTCGAACTCGTAGAAGAGATCGAGTGCAGCGTGATCGGCGAACGGGAGGATCTGCGTCATGAGGGCGCCTCCGAGGCCGTTGCTGGGATCGATCCAGAAGTAGCTGTTGGCCAGGCCGGCCCAGCTCAGCGAGCCGGCAGGGCGGCCGGTCGGAGCCGGCTCGGCGTTGATCTGGAACGACAGACCCCAGGTCTTGGCCACGCCGGGAAAGAACTCGGCGTTGTTGCTGAACGCCGGATTGTTCGTCACCAGTTCGGTCACCCGCAGATCACCCATGCTGTTGGTTCCCATCAGTCGAACGGTCTCGGGCGACATCACCCGATTGCCATCGAGGACGCCGTCGTTGAGCACCATCCGACAGAAGCGCGCGTAGTCGAACATGGTCGACAGCAGACCTCCCCCGCCCATCTCGAACTCGGGATTCTCCGGCGCCGTCAGCTCCATGGCGACCAGTCCATCCGGGGTGCGGGCGTGCATTCCGGCAAGTCGGGAGGCCATGGCGTCGGTGGGGGCGAAGCCCGTGTCGTGCATCCCCAGCGGCTCGAAGATGTTGGCTTGCATGTACTGCCCGAGGGTCATGCCCGAGACAGCCTCGACCATCTGGCCGGCCCAGTCGATACCGGTGCCGTAGTCCCATCGGGTGCCGGGGTCGAACATCAGCGGCACGCGCAGGGCATCGAGCTGCAACGACATCACGCCGGGTTTGCCGGTGGCGGCCAGGTAGGCGGCGAAGTCGCTGTTCCAGATGTCGTAGACGAATCCCGATGTGTGCGTCAGCAGCTGGCGGAGTGTCACGGGCGAGGCCGCAGGTCGAACCTGGGGGGTCCCGTCGTCCTCGAGTCCCGTCAGTACCTGGGCATCGGCCAGATCCGGGCAGACGTCGCCG
>CALACD010000296.1 GCA_937890445.1 uncultured Acidimicrobiia bacterium
CAACCATGTACCGCACCCGCTAACACGCGTACCGGTCGCGCCCGCTCCGAACCACGTCGCCGACGACAGCGCCGATCAGGTCGTCAATCCATGAGCGCTTGAGCGCAGGCTGACAGTGTGTTGAGAGCGCGGCCGCCAGCCAGCCCGCGGCGTCCGGATCGCCGGATTGCGTGAGCCTCGCCAGCGACGCGAGGAGCGGCCACGACCCCGACGATGTCAGCGTCTTTGCGATCGATGTCGGGTCGACGTCGGCCCAGATCGGCTCGGTCAACGCCCAGCGAGCGAGAAGACGGCGAGTGCGGACGGGACGGACAGCAATCCGGATGAGAGCCGCATTGCGAAGACAGGTGGTGATGGGAGTGGTCATGTCGCCACCGTCCACCCAGCACCGTCACGGCTAAGCGAACACCCAAGCGCGCATCAACGTGCGGCGAAGCGAACACAGAGGCACCTCACCCCTGGCAGCGGGTAGCCAATCAGACATAAGCGTCATTATGCATTACTCATGGATCTGCGTGACCCTCGACCTGGACCTCTGCATCAGTCCGAAGATGCTCCAGGATCTGGGGACCCCTGCGTCACCTGCCCCGGCGCGAACGCGCAACGAACTCTCGGACTGCCCAGAGCACCAACCAGCGAACCGTTAGGCCCGCCGCAATGGCCGCCATCATCGAGATCGAGCATCTCCGCAAGATCTACACGAATCGGAAGTCGGACGACGTCGTCGCCATCGAAGGGCTTGATCTCGAACTCGGGCACGCTGGCAACGTTCACGGGTTCCTGGGGCCGAATGGGTCGGGCAAGACAACGACCATTCGTTGCCTCCTGGGACTCATCCGGCCCACCTCGGGCGGCGGTCGTGTCTTCGGCGTCGATGCAACGACGGAGTTCTATCGAGTTGCGCCACGAGTCGGCGCCATCGTCGAGAGTCCGAAGATGTTCCCGAACTTCACCGGGCGCAAGAACCTGCAGCTGCTCGCCACGATGGCTGGGATCCCGAGGACCGAGGTCGATAGGGTCCTCGAGATCGTCGACCTCCAGGACCGCGACAAGAACTCGTTCGGCTCCTACTCGTTGGGCATGCGTCAACGACTCGCCATCGCCGGAGCGCTGTTGAAGAACCCCGATCTGTTGATCCTCGACGAACCGGCCAACGGGCTCGACCCGGCCGGCATCGCCGAGATGCGGGTACTGATCCGGAGCATTGCGTCCGCGGGCAAGGCCGTACTGGTTTCCAGCCATCAGTTGGCCGAGATGGAGCAGGTCTGCGATCACGTGACCATCATCAGTCGCGGGCGCCTGGTGCAGACGGGTCCCCTCGACTACATCCGCAGCTTTGCCGGCACCGACGACGTGGTCGCCACCATCGCCGAGCGCGACGCCGCCCTGGCCGTACTCGGCTCCGCCGGTATCGCCGCCCGCCCCCGACCGGCGGCAGACGAGATGGTTGTCGAGATCGAGGCCGACCGTTCGAGCGAGGTCACCAGAACCTTGGCCGATGCCGGCCTCTATCTGAGCGGGCTGCGCTCGGAGCGAGCCACCCTCGAACAAGCGTTCCTGAACCTGACCGGAGGTGAGGCTCCTCCCCCTCCCGTGGCGGCCGCGGGCCCCGTCCACTCACCAACGATCCACTCACCAACGACCCGCTCACCAACGACCCCGCCGCCAGCAATGCCGCTCACCGACTCGCCGCCCCCCACATCGCCACCGGTGAAGTCACCACCCACCAATCCCGACGACACCGGAGCGTTCTGATGGTCAATCTGCTCCGTTCGGAGTTCTCTCGCCTCTGGTCGCGGCGCATGACGCAGGCGTTCCCTGGCATCCTGGCCGTCCTGATGGTGGTGGGCGTCGTCATTGCCTACTTCGAACGACGGCGTGGTCACCAGGCCTCGCCAGAAGTCCGCGCTCTGATCGACCGATCGAAACACCCGGTAGTCGATCGCCCCCGGTGAAGGCACCCACGAGAGTGATGCCGAAACACCCTCATTCGAGGCAACGCATTCCGTTGGGGGCATCACCGGAAGGATGCCGGCGGCCGGATCCAAGGGAGAACCACAGAGCGTGCTCGACGACCACACGCCCGCCGCTCCCCTGGCCTGCACGCTGTAGGTGTGAAGACCGACATCGCGCAGCGTGTCGGCGAACGACGTCGTACTCGACACACCCCGCCAGAAGTCGGTTCCGCCGTCCACGGAGCGAAACACCCGGTAGTCGGTGGCACCCGCTGAGCCAGACCACGAGATGGACGCGGTCTGGCCGACATTGTCCGCTCCGCAGGTGGCCGGTGCACTCACCGTCAACACACCATCGGCCGGGTCCAGCGGCGCGGTACAGACCGTGCTGTCGGACCATACGCCGTTCGCGCCACGAGCCTGCACCGTATAGGAGTGCATCCCGCGGACCTGCAGGGTGTCACGGAAGCCGCCGTCGGACGACGTGCCCCGCCAGTAGGTTGGACCGCCATCGATCGAGCGGAACAGGCGGTAGTCGATGGCGTCGGGCGATGGTTCCCAGTTCAAGACCGCGTCTCGACCGCTGTTCTCGGCCGTACACACCGTCGGCGGTGCCGCGTCGACCGGAGCACCGGGGTCGACCGGATCGGGTTGGGGATCGGGCCCAGGACCGGCCTCATCGCACAGGCGAACCAGGTCCCGAGCTCGCCGTTGGTCACCGGGCTGCCCAACCTGGTCATAACCACCTGCCAGCCACAAGCAGCCATCGGACGTAGCGGCGATGGCAAAGCCACCGCCGTTGCCCGACATGTACGGCTGGAAGGACTGGATGCGCTGGCCGGTCTGCACGTCATAGGCGGCAACCGAGCTGATGGCTCCGGTCGGGGTACCGGTCGGGCTCGATGAGTGGAAGATCGGCTGGGTGCCGGTCTGGTGCCATCCCCAGCAATGACACGACGCATAGACGCGGTCACCGACCCGTTCGATCTCCTGGAATTCGCCGCCGGCGCGGCTGCAATCGTTCTGGAAGGCCAGGTTGCACCCGGTGTAGTGCATCAGCCGCATGGACAGATCGGACTCGTTCAGGATGAAGTTGGCGTGTTGCTCGCCCACCACCCACACGTCGCCGAACTCGGTGGCGAGAACGTCGTACATTCGGTAGTTGCTGGAACAGCCGATGCACGTGTTGTAGACGATCGTTTCGCGTCCGTTGACGAACGTCGCGGTTACGGCGTCGACCGATGCGAAGCCACGAGCCGAGGAGTTGCCGTCGAGGGTGGTGAACCAACCGGCGAGGTAGACCTCGTTCACCGTCTTGCTGACCGACACTCCCCACACCGCTCCCCCACCGACATCGGGAATCCAGTCCCAGTCGATGACACCGGTGACCGGGTGCATGCGAATGGCTCCCGACACCGCCTGAGTCCTGCTGGGGTCCTTGGCAGTGGTGAAATCGCCGACCACGTACATCCAGCCGTCGGATTCGACCCGGACATCGCGCACGACGCTGCTGCCGCCATAGACACGCGTCTGCCAGCCCGGCCACCCGGCGCCGGTCGTCGGATCGATCTTGACCAGAGCACCCACGGTGTTTCCGTTGAACTCGTCCATCTCGCCGCCGACGATCAGACCGCCGTCGACGACCTGTTCCAACGCCAGCACCGGTCCGCCGAACTGGGGGGTGATCCATCGCAGAGGACGTCCGGTCCCGGCGTCGAACGCGGCCAGATAGGGCTGGCGAATCGTTTCGTCACCGTTGGTGATGTCGAGGAACTGTCCACCGACGAACACGGCTCCACCCGACGGTTCGACAGCCCAGCCGAGCGGATCGTTCCGCCATCCATCCAGAATTCGGCTCGGCCCCTTGGTCTCGAGACCCCACCAGGTCTCCTGCGTCTCCCCCAGTTCGGCAGCAGCCGGTCGAGCCACGGTCAAGACGGTTGCAAGCGCAGCGACCGCCACCAGGATGAGCATCGTGAGACCCAGTGCCCGCCGCTCGAGGTCGCTGCGTTCGCCAGTTCGTTCGGCATTCGGGAGGC
>CALACD010000297.1 GCA_937890445.1 uncultured Acidimicrobiia bacterium
GAGACAACGGCGAGTCCCCGGCATCGTGATCGATCGACGCCTGTGGCCGATCATCGCCCTCCTGGCCTTGTCTGCCGCCATCTGGGAGATCGACCCCCGTTGGATCATCGACAACGTCGGTGGCCTCACCCCGCTCCAGCAGGGCGAAGTGAACCAGCGCAACCTGGGCGGATCACAACTGATCGCCCCGTTCGGAGCCCTGGCCGCGCTCGGCCTCTGGCTGGTGACCCGCCGACTCCGAGACGACGGATCGACCGCCGGCGTCGACTGGTTCGGGCTGTGGCTGGCCTGGGCGCTGGTCGGTGCCGTGCTCGGGCCCGACCCACTGCTGGCGCTGACCTTCACCGGATCAGCCGCCGTGGTCGTCGTCGCCACCCGTCGCCTGACCCGCCTCGACCCGACCGCCACCGCCCTGGCCATGTCGCTGGCCTTCTGCGGCTACGTGGCCATCTCGCTGGCCGTCAAGGCCACCGGGCTGGCCGACCTCCGGCTCCGCAGCGGCCGCTTCACCCTGCTGTCACTCGAAGCCAACCAGTTCAGCCGGATGGCGACGTTGGCGGCGCTCGCCGGCCTCTACCTGCTGGCAGAGAGCAAATGGCGCCCAGCCCAACTGCTGGGCGCGCTCACCTTCCTGGGCGGGTTGGGTGGACTGGTCCTGACCGGCAGCCGGACCGGGTTCGCAGCCACGGTCGTCGCCCTCGCCGTCCTCATCGGCCTCCGCCGGAGCCGACGGGTGATCGCCGGAGTGCTCGGGCTCGGCGTCGTCGCCACGCTGCTGATCGGCCTCACCAGCATGGGCTCCGAAGGGTTGAGTCGCCTCACCGGCGGATCGTCGACCACGGCAGGCTCGGTGGCGACACTGACCGGTCGCACCAACGTCTGGCCGGTTGTCATCGACGTCATCCGCCAGAACCCACTGGCCGGTTTCGGCCTCGGCACCGACACTCAACTGCTCAGTCCGCAGAGTTACCGGGTGGGTTTCGTTGCCGAACACGCCCACAGTCTTGCGCTCCACATCACGCTCACCACCGGGCTCATCGGGCTCGGCCTCTTCGCCGCGGCGCTCGTCTCAGCGCTGCGACGGGTGTCGCCAACCGAACGGCCATTGGTACTGGCCCTCCTCTCCTATGTCGTGGTCGCCGGCGTTTCCGAAGCAATTCTGCGCAATCCCGACATTGCCCTGGTCGGCCTGACCTTCGCGCTGACCCTGGCCGAGCGAGACCACCGGGCCGAGCCACACCTGCGGCGCCCACGACGCTCGACCCTCCGGCAACAGACCGATGATCGGCCCCGACCAAGCGTCTCGGTGTGAGCGACCTGCCATCGGACCCCGCGGCCAAGGGTCAAGCGAAACGTTCCGATGCCGATAGTGAGGACGTGACCGCCACCCACCTCGACGAGCCGGCAGCCGGCGGCGACGACTCGACGACCGGCGGCAACGAACCGACAGCCGGCGGCGACGAGCACCGCAACATGAAACGCCACGTCATCCGGGGAATCCTCCTGGTTGGCGTGGCCAGCGTCTTCATGCGGGGCGGCGGACTGATCGCCCAGGTCTTCGCCGGGAGGCTGCTGTCCAGCGAGGACTTCGGTCTGTTCGCCATCACGCTCGGCTTCACCACCCTGTCGGTCGCCTCGCTCAGCGCGCTGCGGCCGCTGTTCATCGAACGACTCACCGCGGGCCAGGACGTCGAAGGCCTGTGGCGGCTCATGCTGGTCGTCATGATCGGGCTGAGCGCGGCCATGGCCGCCCTGGCCCAACCCCTGGCCCTGGCCCTGGGCCAGCCCGGGGCCCGCAATGTGCTCCTCGCCATGGCACCAACGCTGCCCCTGCAGTTCGCCCAGGTGATCGGTATCGCCCGGTTGGCTGCCGGACTGCGCTTCAGCGAATCGTCCAAGATCCTCACCATCGCAGCACTGGTTCGGCACGGATCGCTGATCGTGTTCGCATTGGCCGGCTTCGGGGTCTACTCCCTGGTCCTGCCCCTGTATGTGGAAGCCGTGACCCAAGGTGCCCTGCTGTGGCGAGCCAGCGGCCGACCGCCCGCCCTTCGGGGCGAGATCGCCGGAGTCTTCCGCCAGTACGGGTCATCGTTGCGCTGGTTGCTACTGTCGGCGGTGGCGTTGGCGGCATCACTCAACGGCGACTACCTGGCCATCAGCCCGTTCGAAACCGCGCAACTGGTCGGATACTACTTCTTCGGCTATCAGCTCTCGGCTGCCCTCACCCAGCCCTTCACCATGGCTGCCACCAACGTGCTGGTGCCGTCCTTCGCCACCGTCAAGGACCGGAGCAAGCTCCAATCGTCCTACCTCGATGCCATCTCCGTCCTGTTGCTGATCACCGGCATGGCCTTCGGTGGTCTTGCCCTGGTCGGCGGGCCGCTGATCGACGCCGTCTGGTCGGGGAAGTGGAACGACTCGATCATCGCCATGGTCCTGATCAGCGCCGGGACACCCTTCCGGATCCTCCAGCCGACCTGCTACTCGCTGGTGCAGTCACTGGGTCGATGGGACAGCTACGCCCGCCTGGTGACCTTCAACGCCACCTTCGCCGTGGGCGGGGCCGTCATCGGGGCGCTGCTGGGCGGCCTGTTCGAGATCGCCCTGATGGTGGGGTTGGCCGGCTTCTTCGTCGGGGTCGTCGTTGCCGTCATCGCCGGGCGACACATCGGAATCGCCGCCGGCACGACCATGCTCCGCCTCCTCCGGGGGGCGCTGCCCCCCACCGTCGGTCTCGGCTTCGCCTTCGGTCTGTTCCCCGAACTGTTGTCGACACCGGCAGACACCATGCTCCGGGTCGCGGTGTTCGCCGTCGCCAGTCTTCCCCTCACATTCCTGCTCTTTCGGTCATCGTTGACCGAGATCGTTGCTAGTGTCCGGAGAACGTGAGGGACGGCCGAAGTTGGCCGAACACAGGAAGCATCCGTGAACCAAGAGGAACCGACGCCCCCCGACAACGCTGCCCCGGCAGTGGACCAGGCAGAACCGACAGCACCGGCCGAACCGACAGCCCCGCTGGTCACGATCGGCGTGCCGGTCTACAACGGCGAGGACTACCTGGCCGCCACGCTCGATTCCATCCTCGCTCAGCGCCACACCAACCTCGAGATCCTGATCGCCGACAACTGCTCGACCGACTCGACCCGCGACATCATCGCCGACTACGCGGCTCGCGATGATCGGATCCGACCGCTCTTCAACGAGATCAACGTCGGTGCCGCCGGCAACTACAACCTCGTCCTCGGCGCCGCCACCGCCGACTACTTCGCCTGGCTCTCGGCCGACGACCTGATCGAGCCGACCTACGTGTCGATAGCCGTCGACATCCTCGAATCACGGCCCGAGGTCGTCGGCGTCTACAGCCATGCCGGCCGAATCGACGCCGAGGGCGAACGGGTCGGCGACTACCACACTGCCATGGCCTCGCTGCGGCTCGACGACCCCGATGCCGGCGTCCGGTTCCAGAGTGCCGTGTTGGGCTTTCCCGCCATCGTGCTCTTCGGGGTGATGCGGCGTGCCACCATGCTGGACACCCCGGGCCACGGCGCCTTCATCGGCGGAGATCGCGTCTTCGTCTCGGAGATCGCCTTGAAGGGCCGCCTGGCCCGCCTCGACGAAGAGCTGTTCCAACGCCGAGTCCACGCCGCCGCCTACTCTTCGCTGCTCGACACCGCGGCCAAAGCCAAGTGGTTCGGCGGAGAGGACGCCGAGGCCGGAGCTCCCAACATCGAGCGGATCAAGCAACACCTGCAGGCGCTGCGCCGCTCGTCACCCGGATTCCGGGCAACGGCGCGTGGCTACTTCACCCTCGTCGTGCGGTTCCCGCTGGTCCTGGGCCAAGCTCAGGCCGTCACGTTGCTGCAACGCTTCCTCCGCCGATCGGGCCGGGAACTCGACCGCGGCCGCTGGGCCAGCTGACCTTCAGCTGGATCGAGGACCCGCGGGCCGAGGCCGCTTCTCGGGCGTGACCGCATCGCCGGGCTCGGGTCGAGCAGCAGTTCGGGACTGGTCGTGGGCACTGGCCGACGACGAGGGGCGAGCCGGTGAGGCCGAGGCCGGCCTACCACCATTGGCCGGACCACCATTGGCCGGACCACCATTGGCCGGACCACCCTGCTGCGGGGCCAGGGCCTGCGGCGGGGCCAGGGCCTGCTGCGGGGCCAGGGCCTGCTGCGGGGCCAGAGCCTGCGGCGGACCGCTGGGACCGCCGGCCAGGGTCGAGGCAACACGAGCCGGAGCCATCTGAGGGACCGGTGTGGGATGCCCGGTGCCGGCCACAGCCCGACCTCGTTCGCTCTCGCCATAGTACGCGCTCGTCTCCGGCTTCACGCCGACCAGCACCAAGGCGATCGACGAAGCTCCGGCCTTGCGCAGGTTCTGGATCGCCGTCGTCAGATCGGAACGGCTCGAGCTGCCCATTCGAACCATCACGATGGTCAGGTCCGACGCTCCGGCAAGAGCCCGAGCATCCGAGACCGGCAACACCGGGGCGGCGTCGACAACCGTGATCGCCTCCTCGGAGATCTTCTTGATCCGCTGCACGAGCTTGGAGGACCCCATGAAGTCGGCCGGGTTCCCGTGATGAGTTCCGGCCGGGATCATCGAGAAGCTCCCCTCGTTCTCGTCGAAGTTCACCTCGACCGAGCTGAGCGGACGATTGTCCATGACCAGGTCGGTCAGGCCCGGCGCCAGATCGACACCGAAGTGCTGGTGGGCAACCGGACGGCGAAGATCGCCGTCGATCAGCACCACCTTGTCATGCAGCCCGGCCAGGGCCCACGCGAAGTTGGTGGTGAAGGTCGTCTTGCCCTCCGACGGTTGTGAACTGGTCACCACGACCAGTCGCACTCCCTGTTCCATCGTCATGAACTTCAACGAGGAACGAACCTGGTAGACGGCTTCGGCGAAATTCGAGTTCGGTTGGGCCAGCACAGTGAGCTCCCGACGCTTGCGCACCGAACTCTCGTAAGGAATGGTTCCCAGCACGGGCAGATCGGGGAAGGCTCGCTCGACCTCTTCGGGCTCCCGCAGACGATCGTTCATGTTCTCGAGCGTCACGGCCAGCATCAGGCCGAGGATCAAACCGACCAGTTCGCCCACGATCAACGCCCGAACACCGGCGTTCGGCAACGGATCCGCATCGGGAACCGCAACCGACGAGACCTGGGCGGTGCCCGAACGGGCCAGGCTCTGGCTGATCCGAAGGCTGGACAGCTGCTCGATCAGGGTCGTCTCCTGATTGTCGAGTGAGGTCAGCAGCGGGCTCAGCTGCGACTCCAGGGTCACCCGCTGGACATCCAGCCGCTGGGCCGTGGCGCTCTCGGGATCGGCCCCGGCCAGCTCGACCAACACCGAGTCGAGTTCGACCCGGGTCGAGACTCGTTCCGCCCGCAATTCGGTCAGGTTCTGTTCGAGCAGGGTGATGGTTTCCTCGTAGCCGACAACCGCCGACTGACGGCGCTGCTCGACGTAGATGCTGGCGTACAGATTGGCCAGATCGGCGGCCCCCTGAGGACTCGATTCCCGAGCAGTGAACAACAGCAGATCCGCTTCGGAATCGGCCTCGACCGATACGTCCAGATCATCGACGTTGTCCGGCGCAGCATCACCCAGTCGGCTCATCAGCTCGCCCAGCACCGTGTCGCCCTTGGCGAACTTGATCTCGTTCGGCATGAAGTTGGCGTCGTTGACCCGGTCCATGCTCGAGGTGTCGAAGGAATCCTGGGCTGCCGTGGTACCGACCAACACCTGGGCATCAGCCTCGTAGACGTCGGCGCCCCGGCCCAGCGCCAGCCACGCCAGCAGTCCGATCACCACCATCGGCGCAACGACCGCCCACGGATGGAAGCGGGCCGCTTGGATGTAGTCGGAAATGCTGAGGTCGCTGCTGCGCCTACGGTCGGCCATGTGAAGCCCTCCACTGACGTGTCGTCGGAAACGATCCGGCGACACCGGTTTGTACGTATGGGTCGACGAGCGGATGGGGCTCGATCAACGGGTCGAAAAGTTCGTGCTGGCGTTTCTCATCGGCCAACTCGTGACGAAATGCAGCAAATGTGGCGAACAATGCAATCACGAGCACTCGGTTGCCGTTCATGTCGGAGCTGAACATGGCGGTGACGAACCAGAAGACCAGCAGAGCGAAGTGCTGCGGCCCCACCCGCTCCATCTCGAACCACAGCTTGCGAAGCACCATCACGAAGAAGAGCAGGAAACAGATCCCGGCGATCACCCCCGCCTCCATGGCGAGTTCCAGCAGGAAGTTGTGGGGATACTCGGCCGCGGCGCCGATCTTGCCCTCTGCGGAGTACTGCCCCCAGCCGATGCCCTCGGGCCACACCTTGATGGCGTCGATTGCCTGGCCCCACAGGAAGCTACGCGAACCAGTGCCGCCCTCGTCGCCACCGGCCAGGATCCGATCGCCCGACTCGGCCAGTACCAGGTTGCCGACCCCGACGATCAATGCCACCCCGGCCACGACCGCGCCGACCAGCATCTTGCCTCGCAACGCCCGGAACCCAAGACCAGTGAGACCGAGCGCGATCAACAGGGCCAGCAACGGCCCCCGGGACGCTGCACTCAACAGAACGGCGAGGCTCATCAGCACCAGCGCAGCACGCCCCAGCCCCGTGATCCGCCGGACGCGACCGAACAAGGTCCACAACACGACCGTTCCTGCCAGGCGGCCGGCCGCGATCGGGTTGAGCAGGCTGTCCACGTCCGACCCTCGGGCCCCGATGTCGACACCCGAGACCAGATCGACGAATGCGACCAGCACGCCGAACACGGCCAGGCCGTACACCCCCCGCCAGAACGAGTTGAGATCTTGGGGGGCTCGGGCCAGGAACGAAACGCTGAGCAACAGCGGGAGAACGATGGTGAACATGGCCGACACCTTGTCGGTCGCGTACTCATGGGACCCGGCGAACAAGAAGCCGGGCGAGGCAATGACGAAGGCAGCCAGCACGGCCAACAGTCCGCTGCCGCCACCGTTGCGGCCCGGCAACAACATCAGGAACAACAGCGCCGTGATGCCCAAGGCCAACGTCGGCAGAGCCGACAGCGGCCCCAGCAGTCCGAGACCGAGTCCGACGTGACCGGAGATGGTCACGACGCCGGCGAAGAACAGGCCGAGCGGACGCAGCGCGACGCCCGACGTGATCCGCTTCCTGCCGGTCGTGGACGCCGGTTCGTCGTCCCAGCTCGGCGAATCACTCACCTCGAGCCCCGGCAACGGGGCGGCCGCCGAGACGCTCACGCCGTCGACTCCACGTCGTCGCCGGAACGGGGTGCGTTGTACTGTCCGGTGAACTCCCAGGTCTCCAGACCACGGCGATGCCGAGCCATGGTCTCCTCGTCATCGAAACGTGACCGGATGACCTTTGCCGGCACTCCCGCCACGATCATTCCCTCCGGGACATCCCTGGTCACCACGCTGCCGGCGGCCACGACGCAGTAGTCGCCGATGGAAACCCCGACCATGACCTTTGCCCCGTGGCCGATCCAACAATCCTCGCCAATGGTGGTGGCGGGAAGCGGGTCGCGGCCGGCGAACTGCATCGGGACACCGATGTCGTCCATTCGATGATCAGCCCCGACGACGGCGACCGATCCGGCCAGCATCGTCCAACGGCCGATCCGAACCCCCGCCTCGATCGTGCAGTTCGGCCCGACGAAGACGTGCTCGTCAGCCACCAGATCAGGGGCGATGATGCCTCCCGGCGCCAGAAACGCCGTCTCGTGGACCTTCGACGTCCGATATCGGGCGCGATTGACCGCTGCTCGCGCGGATCGAATCCGGGCATAGAGCGAACCAGAACGGCTCAAACCGGAAAAGGGCATTGGACGGAGACTATTCGTTGGAGGTATGCGGAGGGGGCCAAGGACGCAGAATGTCGCTCCCGGCTGGGTAGTTCGACCTGGTCGACGAAGGATGCACGATCGTCGGCCACTGTTCTCGTCGGACGGTTTTCCCGATCACTGAAGACTTCATCACTGAAGCCTCCGACAATTTGGCCGATCATGGACAGGTATGACGGCAACCCCTTCCTCGACCCCGGCCGAAGGTCCCACCCCTCGGGTGGCCGTGGTCTACCACTTCCTCCCCAACTACCGGCAGGGCGTCTTCGATGCTCTGGCCGCGGCCG
Source organism: uncultured Acidimicrobiia bacterium (assembly GCA_937890445.1). Taxonomy (GTDB): domain Bacteria; phylum Actinomycetota; class Acidimicrobiia; order Acidimicrobiales; family SZUA-35; genus JAHECQ01. The sequence goes on from CALACD010000297.1 coordinate 8,151, forward strand.
ACGGATGGGACGTCACGTTCATCACCGGGCACTCGCGGCCCGGCCAGGAAGGCGTGCCCGAGGCCACCGGCCTCGATCCTGTCGAGGTGACCAACCGGTGGCTGGCCGGTCGATTCCTGTGGCAACAGGGGCTGCTGTCCCACGTGCGACGGGAGCGCTACGACGCCGTCATCTTCCTCGGCAACTGGATGTGGGCCAGCAACTGGCTGACCTCGATCCTGCTGCGACGCCGCAACGCCCCCGTCCTGTACTGGACCCACGGCTGGATCGAGACCGAGCCCGGCCTGCAGGGCAAGCTCCGCCGCCGCTTCTACCGCCTGGCCGACGCGCTGCTGCTGTACGGGCATCGGGCAGCCGACATCGGGCGGCAGTACGGATGGCACGACGACGAACTCGTCGTCATCGGCAACTCATTGCCCATGCCCACGCCCGACCCGTCGATCCAGCCCTGGACGCCGACCGCGCTGTCGGACCCTGCGCTGCCCCTGGCCGTCTGGATCTCCCGTCTGATTCCCGAGAAGAAGCCCGACATGGTCATCGACGCCGTGGCCGAGGCCGAACGCCGAGGCACACCGGTGAACTGCGTGTTCATCGGAGGAGGCGACGACGATCAGTCTCTTCGACGCCGGGCCGACCAGAAGGCACCAGGTCGCATCGAGTTCCTCGGACCGGTCCACGACGAGCGGATGCTCGCTGCGGTGTTCGCGACCGCAGCAGTGACCGTCGTGCCCGACTACGGCGGGTTGTCGATTCCCCACTCGCTCATTCACGGCGTCCCCGTCGTGGCGAACGACGACCCGACCGCCAATGGCCCCGACTACGAATACCTCTACCCCGAAACCAACGGCTCGGTCTTCCCCAAGGGCGACCTGGCCGGGTTCGTCGACCAGATCCTTCGCTGGACCCACCACGAGCCGGTCGACGACGAGCACAAGGCGGCCATCGAGAAACAGGCCCGAGTCGATGCCTCGCCCGAACTTGGTGCGCAGCGCATCCTCGACACCGTGGAGCGATTGCTCCGAGCCAAGCGGACGGTCCGCTAGGCACACCGACTCCCCGCGTTGTAACGGACCGATGGGTCTGAAACGCTTGTCACTGCTCGCGATCGCCGGCGGAACGGACATCTCTCGTGGCCACGCGCCAACCAACCACCTACGACCCACCTTCTCTTCGTGCCCTGGCCGCGATGTTGCTCGCGCTGTGTCTCGGCCTCTCGGCCTGTACCTCGGCAAGCGACGGCCCTGCCCCGTCCACCACCAGCGACGGTGCCGACGAGAACGTCGACGAGAGCGTCGACGATGCCGATCCCACCACCGACGACGGTGCTGACCAGACACCCCCGACAACGGCGACCCCCGCCATCGTGGACAACAGCGGAGCTTCCGGCTATTCGAACGAGAGCTCGGACTATCTCGGGAATCCCATCTGGGCCACCGGGCCCGGCAACGTGCCGGTCTCGAGCGAGAACGAGGTCGCCGTCCGGTTCACGGCACGAACGAGCGGCCTGGTCGAAGCAGCATCGTTCATCATCAAATTCGACGACGAACGCCCCGGATACCAGGGGGGCACCTGCGGTCAACTTCTCGTCACCTTGCGCCCCGACGACGACGGCGCCCCGTCCGACGACGTCCTGGGGTCGATGCTCTTCGAGGATCCGTGCGGTGGGGAACGCGGCATCGGATGGCTGACCGACCAGGCCTGGGTCGAACCGGTGGCGGTGACCGGAGGCGAGACCTACCACCTGGTGTTCAGCAACACCGATCCGGACCCGGCGAATTTCGTGTCCGTCAACATGCTGTACCGGCCCGACGAGGACGCCGAACCGCTGCGGGTGTCGACCGGCGACGGTGTCCTGGCCGTTCTGGCCCGGGGATCGGAGTTCTGGAGCGGCAACGCGGCCGGGCAATGGGGACGCAGTGACGTACTCGCCGACCACTACCCCACCTTCGAGCTGCACTATCTCGAAGATCCGGACCAGGGCAACGGCACCAGCCAGGGCGTCTCCTACGTCGGAGCCCGCTGGGGGTCCGAGGTGATCCTCGCCCCCGACAATCCGACCCACGTCCGCCAGGTGTTCCCACTCGAACGAACCACCACCGTCACCTCGTTGCGATTCCGTGGCGTCGAAGCATCGGACGATGCCGCCGTCCGGGCCACGGTTGCCACCTCCGAGGGGACCGTGCTCTACACCGGCGACCTGATACGAGCAGCCGGCGATGCCTGGTTCGGAGGTCCGCTGCCCCTTCCCATCGAGCTGACGGGCGGCGTCACCTACACGGTCGAGATCGAGGCCACGGCCGGAACCGTCGAAGTTCGGCCTCTGTACCAGGCCCAGCACGACGACTGGAACAGCACGGACCAATCGGACTGGCGTGGCTCGTTCGTTGAAGTCGGGGCCGGCGACGTCTGGGAAGGCTACGTCAGCCAGATCCCCCACGACCTTTCCCTCTACTTCGACATCGAGTCCCAGATCGAGTCCCAGGACGAGACGGCCGCCGACAACGAACCAGGTGACGCCGCACCCACCGCCACGGTTGCCATCTACGGCGATTCGCTCCTGGGCGAGCCGACCTTCGATCAGCCGCTGGCGGCGGCCCTGGACGCCCGCAACATCGAGATCGTGGGCAAGGACAACGATCCCGGTCGGGACATCACACGGCTCGTCCAGGCCCTGGCCGACCAACCAATGCTGGCCGACGTGTACCTCATCAACATCGGCATCAACGGCGGCGACTCCGAAGCTGCCTTCGAAGCAAAGGCACGGGAGGCCGTCCAGCTGATCGAACAGATCAACCCCGACGCCCAGGTACTGTGGACGAGCACGCACGCCCTCGAGTCGCTGGCGGCACCGTTCGTGCTCGAGCGGGTCGCCCCCCACAACGCAGCGCTCGACACCTTGGCGGCCGAAGGACTCCTGGTCGTGATCCCCTGGTTCGAGGTGGCATCCGCCAACCCCCAGATCTACGGCAGCGACGGTGTGCACTTCTTCGGCAACGAACAGCTCTATGCCCTCACCATGGTCGAGGGCATCGACCGGCTGCTGGCCGAACGCTAATCGTCGAGCGGGATGTCGGCGAAGACCGCGTCGTTGAAGCTGGCACCGTTCCAGGTGTAGTCGACCGGGATGTACCGACCGCTCGGGAACAACTCGTAGGCCGTCATGGCCCCGGCCTCCAGCTCGATGTGGGCCCGGATCGTGACCGAAGTTCCCTCCGGTATGGGCTCGAGTCTCGTGACCAGGACGGCCAGCGGGCCATCCTTGCCGAAGACTTCGATCGGTCGGTCGGGATCGTCCAGCATCAGCGACGTCGTGCCCGACGGAGCCAAGATCATCAACCGACCCAGATACGAAGCCGGCGTCGGCATCCCGATGGTCTCCCAGTAATAGCCGGTCACACCGGTCGGCAGCGTCGGCGGCGCGTCGTTGGAGATCGTCACCGCCAACTCGATCGATCTCGTCCCCGACGTCGCACCCGGCCCCTCGGTGACCTCGACGTCGACATCGACGAAGGGATCGAGCTTGTTGACGCCGATGTTCAGCAACGACACGCCGACCTCGTTGCCGTCCATGACCCCGGCCACGCCGAGAGCTTCCCACATCGCCTGTTCTTCGGGGACCGACGAGTAAGCCAGTACATGACGGCCCCGAGCCACGGGGCGGAAGGCCTCGATCAGCGCCAACGGGTCGAACTCCCCGTTGGCCAGGGCATCGACGGTCGCGGCCGCGATGCCGGCCAGGCGATCCCGCCGAGCCAACTGCCCCTCGGAAAGTGTGCTGAGGTTGGACAGATCCACCTCGTCGCCGGTCAGGAACTCGTCGTACTGATCGACGAAGATGTAGCGCAGCACGTTGTCGGCATCGAAGGTCTCGCCTTCGACCTCGACCGGCCCCACGACGGTCAGCATGGCCTTCAGCGCGACCGGGTCGAGCACCAGCGAGCCACCCAACGAGCGGTCCGCCACCGCCTCGTACAACACCAGCGACTGGGGACCGCCGAAGGCATCGAAGCGAGGCGACAACATCAGCTTCTTGAAATCGTTGGTCGGGGCCAGGAAGCCCCACAACGTTGCGACATCGGCGTCGACGGACGGCAGGCCACTCGGAACGTCGACGTCCTCCAAGGTGACGAAGGACTCGACCGTGAAGTCCCCGTTCTCCAACTCCATGGTGCCGATGCTGAGCGGGGTGCCGGCCCCGACCTGCATCTCGTTGATGTTGGCGGCCATGGTCAGGTAGGACGAACGCTCGAGGAACGATCGGAGGCCGGTGACGACGATCTCGGCATCCCGAGCCTGGTCCCGCAGGTCCCCGAGTTGCACCTCGGCGTCACCACGAGCGGTCGCCAACACGCCGAACAGATTGTTCCGCGGCCCGAGGTCGGGATCGGCCAAGGTCTCGTTCAGCGTGGCCAGCCCCGTCTCGAGTCGGCGGAGCACGGCGACTCGTTCGGTCTCGGGCGCTCGTTGCAGTTCGGCGGCCTCTCCCACCACGGCCGTGGTCTGAGCCACCACATCGTCGGCCACCGTCGCGATGGCCCGGGCCACCGCGACCTGACGCCCGACCACGGGAACCGGCCGCAACGGCCACAGCAACGGTGACCGCAACTTCGACGAGCCGCTGGCCACCGGTCGACCAGCCTCGACCAGCTGGAGTTCGAGCTGATCGAGATCGGCCGAGAGCGGATCGACCGACGCCAGGGAGATGAGCGCATCCCGCCCGGCAAGCACATCGCTGCTGGCCGACCACAGCAAGAACGACGCCAGCCCCAGATACGCCACAACCGCTCCCGCCACCCACGTGATCCAGCGTCGGCGCGACCAGCGTCGACCCCGACCGGGGCGAACCAGCTCCTCCAATTCCTCGTCGCTCAGAGAGTCCGCCATCACCGCGATCGTAGGTCGACTCGACCGAAGCTCCAGCGACCACCCCTCAAAACCCGAAGGATCCGGGCCATGGGCCCGGATCCTGGAGAACGGAAGAACTGAGGAGGAAGGACCGACGGCCCAGCCGATCAGGCTTCGACGGTCGCCTTGCGTGAGCGGGCCACCATCAGACCACCGCCGGCCACCATCAAGGCTCCGGCCATCGCGAAGGTTGCCGTCTCGGTGCCGGTCACGGGCAGTTGACCGTTGCCGCTGGGCGCCAGGGCCTTGGGTGCGGCGATCTGCGGGCTCGGATCGAGGGTCACGGGCTTGACGTCGACCGAACATGCAGGGTCGGCAACGGCCGGTGTCGAGAACTCACAATCGGCAGCCGACGCAGGTCCGCCGGTCAACGCAACGGTGAGAAACGATGCTGCAACGAGAAGCTTCTTCATGGGAGTGTCCTTTGACGGCTTGCTCGGCCGAGTCGGCTGACCTGAACGATCATAGATCTCGGTGAGTTGGGAGTGGTGGTTCGCTCACAAGTATGAGTGACCAGACGACCACGGTCTGTAGGTGAACCTAGCCGAACATGGGCCCCCGGGACCGCACCGAACTGGGCGAAAACACCCAGCCCGACGACATCGGGCCCCTCAGACGACGGTGTAGTCGACCAACCGGGCCCACGGAGCGTCGCGCAGCGCCTCACCGGCCTCCCGTTCGGCCTCGCCGGTACTGGCCGCGCCCGGGTGGGTCATCACCTCGACCACGCCCGACATCGAACGGACCTCGTCGATCCCGGTCCGACCGAGATAGGCCAGATCGACGAACTGATCCGGGGTGGAGAAGCCGAAGAGATACCGCTGGGCGTCTCGGGCCCGAGCCCGGACGAACTGCTGCCTGGCCCCGCCGATCTCACTGTTCGAAAGGGGCCCACGAACCCGACGGATCCCCGTCGTCTTCCGGAGGTTGCGGTACACCCGCATCATCCACGGAATGTGATGATCATGATGGTGGCTGTCGAGGTGGCTGATCGGGACACCCAATCGACGGACCGCCTCGATCTGGGCCAACAACTCGATCTCGACCGCCCGCCGCAACGAGGCGGTCGGCTTGACCGAACGCACCACCGAATCGAATGAGCCGTCGGGCTTCAACAGCGGCTGCAGCCCGACGGCGTCGGTCAGTGGCTCGAACTGACTGAGGTTGCAGTGCACACCGATGCTCACCCCCAGCGCATGGAGTTCCTGGGCCGCGGCCGGATCCTGACACGGCGCGGCACCCATGGCCGACACCGAGGTCACGATGCCGGCTCGAGCCCATTCGATCATGGCTTCGTTCACCTCGGCACTGATCCCGAGATCATCGGCATTGACGATGACCTGCACGGCTGGTTCAGACGACATGGCAGTTGACTCCTCCGACGATCATGAACGTGACTGCCCGATTGCCGATCGGTGCATGGGCGGCGGGCCGAGGACCTCGGCGTGGGACCAACCACCCGGCGGCCGATCGGCCA
>CALACD010000298.1 GCA_937890445.1 uncultured Acidimicrobiia bacterium
GGCGAGGCATCGACGGGAGAAGAGGCTGTCGCTCTGGCCAAAGCCCTGATGCCGGACGTCGTGCTCATGGATCTGTCGATGCCGGTGATGGATGGCATCGAGGCCACCCGCCGCATCCGTGAAGAGATGCCGGCGGTGCGAGTCGCCGTCTTGACCATGCATGACGACATCGAGCGCACCCGCGATGCCATCGGAGCCGGTGCCAGCGCTTATATGAGCAAGGGAACGTCGTTCGCCGAGGTCCGCGACACGGTCCTGCGGGTCGTCGACGGCGAGACGGTGTTGTCGCCGGCGCTGGCTGGAGCCATGCTGAACGCCGTCAACGCCACTCGGGCCAACGAGGCGTTGCTCTCGGACCGTCAGGTCGAGATTCTGCAGGCCATCGCCGACGGAATGAGCACGAAGCAGGCCGGCCGCTACCTCGGCATCACCACCAAGACGGTGCACAACCACTTGAATGTCATCTACCGCAAGCTAGATGCGCAGAGCTTGACCCACGCCGTCCTGGGCGCAGTTCGCCTCGGGATCATCAACCTCGACGGCCAGGACAGCACCGAGAGCGTCTGAGAACCCCCGCTGAGCGGACGGACGAGCTGTTCTGCTTGGGGCGCGCTCGTGAATGTGCCCATGTCGGCCGGCGGGATCGTTCGATACCACTGAGGTCAACGGGATCGGAACGTGTGGAGGCGTCTGGTGGCAACGTTGATCAGGGAGCGGTTCGCGATGGAGCGTTCGTTGCAGCGGATCAGGAGCCGGCGCCTCGGCGCGGCCATCGTGATCTCGACCAGCGTCTCGGTTCTGAGCGTGGTGCCACTGCTGTTGAACTGACCGTGGCCTGTTCTGGAGCCATCGGTCGATAGCGTGGCTGGTTGTGAGTACCCCTCGGGAGGAAGCGGCCCGTCGCCGCACGTTCGCCATCATCTCCCACCCCGATGCCGGCAAGACCACGCTGACCGAGAAGTTCCTGCTGTATGGCGGAGCCCTGGCCAAGGAGGCGGGCACGGTGAAGGCTCGGGAGGGTCGCCGTTCGGCCACCTCGGACTGGATGGACCTGGAACAGCAGCGGGGCATCTCGATCACGTCGACGGTGCTGCAGTTCGAGTACCGGGATTGCATCATCAACTTGCTGGACACTCCCGGTCACCGCGACTTCAGCGAGGACACCTACCGGGTCCTCGCCGCGGCCGACGCAGCAGTGATGGTGCTCGACGCGGCCAAGGGGATCGAACCCCAGACCCTCAAGTTGTTCGAGGTCTGTCGAGAGCGTGAGATTCCGTTCCTGACGTTCATCAACAAGTTCGACCGACCCGGTCTCGGCCCCTTGGAGCTGCTCGACCAGATCGAGGAGACGTTGGTGGTGGAGCCGACACCCGTGACCTGGCCGGTGGGTATCCCCGGCGACTTCCGTGGTGTCATCCACCAGGGAACGGGTGTCTACACCCGGTTCGAGCGGACGGCTCGGGGTTCGACCATGGCGCCCGAGGAGGAGATCGACGCCGAACGGGCGGCACTCGAGGAGGGTCCGAGCTGGGACATGGCGCTGGAGGAATCCCAACTCCTCATCGAGCTCGGCCGGGAAGTCGACGTCAAGTCGTTCCTGGCCTGTGAGTCGACCCCGGTCTTCTTCGGGTCGGCACTGACCAACTTCGGCGTCCGCTTTCTTCTGGACGGCGTTGTCGATCTGGTGCCGGCGCCGGCGCCCCGCGTGTTGGAGGACGGCAGCCGGCGAGGACTGGACGAACCGTTCTCGGGGCTGGTGTTCAAGGTCCAGGCCGGCATGGACAAGGCTCACCGGGATCGCATCGCCTTCGTTCGTGTCTGTTCCGGCAAGTTCGAACGCGGCATGATGGCGATCGCCGGGCGATCGGGTCGACAGTTCTCGACCAAGTACGCCCAGACCATGTTCGGGCAGGACCGTGAGACGGTCGATGTGGCCTGGCCCGGCGATGTGTTGGGCCTCGTGAACGCCAACGATCTCCGAGTCGGCGACGCCGTCTATGTCGGCGCCGAGACGGCGTTCCCGCCGTTGCCCGCGTTCGCTCCCGAATACTTCATGCGGGCCCGGGTGAAGGACACCTCCAAGTTCAAGCAGTTCCGCAAGGGTCTCTCGCAGCTGGACGAGGAGGGTGCGGTCCAGGTGTTGCGTGATCGTGACCTGGGTGATCAGGCGCCGGTTCTGGCTGCCGTCGGGCCCATGCAGTTCGAGGTGGCCACGTACCGTTTGGAGACAGAGTTCGGCGCCGAGATCGAGCTGACGGCGACGCCCTACACGATCGCTCGACGCACCGACGCAGCCTCGACCTCTGCCCTGCGAGCCATGCAGGGTGTCGACGTGTTGGAACGGGACGACGGAACTCATCTTGCCCTGTTCGAGAGCCGGTACTGGATGGATCGGGTGGTGACCGACCACCCCGAGCTCACCCTCGTGCGCATGGTCGCCGAAGGCGGCCTGGCATGACACGCGCCGAAGGCGGCCGGGGTTGAATCGAACGCGGCTCGTCGCCGTTGCTGCGGGTCTGACCGTGGTCCTGACCCTGCTTCTCTTCGTCGCCAATCGTGCCAACAACGACGACCGGGCCCTCGGCGAGTCGGTCCCATCGAGCTCGACCTCCGGAACTCCGCTGCCGTTGGAGACCACGACGTCGACCACGGTTCCCGAAACCACGACGACCGAGGCTCCGCCCTCGACCCTGGCACCGTTCGACGGGTGGGTGGCACCGACCTCGTCGGGGCTGGCGTGGTCGGAGATCGGTGCTGTGGAAGGGCTGCTCACGTTCCGGGGCAATCCGACTCGAAGCTGGTACGGGCGCGGTCCGGTGCCCCGGGATCCCCGCGTCGCGTGGACCTTCGACATCGGCTGCTCCAACTCGACGGTCGGGGGCGCACCCAAGCAATGGTGCGGGTCGGGATGGACAGGCCAACCCGCCATCTTCCATCCTCCTGGCGACGCCGACGCGTGGTGGTTGGCCTTCGGTGGCTACAACCGGAAGGTCAACTTCCTGGACCCGATCACGGGGTCCGAGATCTACCCCGGCTACGCCACCGACGACATCATCAAGGGCACCATCACGATCGACCCCGACGGGTTCCCGCTGGTGTACACCGGCAGCCGGGACAACTTCTACCACGTGGTCGCGATCGATCGAGCGGAGCCCGAGGCGCTGTGGAAGCTGAACGCCGAAGAGGTGCAACCGACCAAGTGGAACAATGACTGGGACAGCTCCGGACTGATCATCGATGATTACCTGTTCGAGGGTGGTGAGAACTCCCGCTTCTTCATCGTCAAACTCAACCGAGGTTACGACGCCGAGGGTTGGGTGACCGTCGACCCCCAGATCGTGTTCTCGGCGCCGGGTTGGGACGATGAGCTGATCGCCGCCGTCGGTAGCGACGTGTCGATCGAGAACTCCCTCGCCATCAGCGGCGACACGCTCTACTTCGCCAATTCCGGCGGTCTGGTCCAAGGATGGGACATCAGCGGGTTGGACGCAGGCGAGACACCGGAACGGGTCTTCCGCTTCTGGGCCGGTGACGACACCGACGCCTCGATCGTGGTCGACGACGAAGGCATGCTCTATGTCGGGACCGAATACGAGCGCGGCAACAGCCGGAGCCAAGAACTGGGGCAGGTCATCAAACTCGACCCGTCCAAACCGGATGACCCGTTGGTGTGGAGTCGTGAGGCTCGCTCGGGGCTCGATAGCGGTGTGTGGGCGACACCGGCGCTGTGGGGTGAGCTCGTGATCATCGCGACCGACGACGGCCGCGTGCTCGGGTTGGATCGGGCCACCGGCGAGGAACGCTGGACGATCTCTCTGCCGGGGCCGCTGTGGCAGAGTCCGGTCGTGGTCGACGATGTGCTGATCCAGGGGGACTGCGATGGTTTCCTTCACGGATTCGATCTGTCGACAGGCCGGCCAGAAGCCATCTGGGAGCTTGAACTCGGCGGATGCATCGAGTCGACGCCGGCGGTCTGGGATGGGTGGATCTATGTCGGGTCCCGCAATGGCACGTTCTACGCTCTGACCGACTGAACCGAAGGAACACCATGCACGAAATCCATGACCTGCTGCGAGGCCATCGCTCCATCCGCAAGTTCACCGACGAGCAGTTGAGCGACGAGACCGTCGCCGACATCGTGAGGACGGGGCTGACGGCGGCGACCTCGAGCAACCTGCAGGCCACGACGGTGGTGCGGGTACGCAACCCAGAGACCCTCGGTCGGATCGCCGAGATCGCCGGCGGCCAGAAGCAGATCATCACCGCTCCTGTCTTCCTGGTGTGGTGTGCCGATCTCCACCGCACCCGAATGGCCTGCGAGATGGCGGGTGGGTCGATGACGTCGGGCATGACCGAGCAGTTCGTCATCGCCACCGTCGACGTCGCGTTGGCGGCGCAGAACGCAGTCGTGGCAGCTGAGGCCGAGGGTTTGGGAATTTGCTACATCGGCGCGGTCCGGAACGATCCCCAGACCGTGTCCGAGCTCTTGGAGTTGCCCGATGACGTCTATCCCGTCTTCGGACTGTGCATCGGGCATCCTGACCAGAACCCGGAGGTCAAGCCGCGGTTGCCCATCGAGGTTGTCCTGAAGGAAGAGACCTACGACGACAGCGGCGACCCCGATCGCATTGCCGCCTACGACGAGGAGATGCGGCAGTACTACCGATCTCGCACCGGTGGGAACAAGGAAAGCAGTTGGAGCGAGGAGATGGCGGGTCTGGTCGACGGCGAGCGTCGCCCTCATATGAAGCAGTTCTTGGCCGACCGGGGATTCGAACTTCGCTAGGGTCTGGCCATGACCACCGTGACCGTTACCGACACCTTCGATCACCCCGCTGACCAGGTATGGCCCGTGGCCGCTGATTTCGGGGGCATCCACAAGTACATGCGAGGCATGGACCCAGCCGTGGTCCACGGCACCGGCATCGGCCAGGATCGGGTGCTGTCGATGGCCGCCGGTGAGGTGGTCGAGCGACTGACCTGGCTCGATCCCGATGCTTTCGCCTACAGCTACACCATCATCTCGAGCCCGCTGCCGTTCGAACGGTATGTGGCCACCGTCAAGTTGACCCCTCGAGGCGAGCAGACCGACATCGAGTGGGAGGGCACCTTCGAGGTCGTTGGTGTTCCCGAGGACGAGGGCATCGCGATGGCCAACGGGATCTACGCCGGTGCCATCAAGTCGTTCAAGAGGTTCCTGGCCGGCTGATCACGCCGACGACCAGATGGCGAGCGGCTTTGCCGTGTTGCCCGCCAGCAGCAGCGCAACGAAGCCAATGACGTTCGCTCCCGCGGCAAGGAAGAAGGCGGTGCGATAGTCGAACGCGTCGTGGATCAGGCCCAGTGCCAACGGACCGCTGGCGACGCCGACCGTACTGAACAGTTGGTTGAACGAGTAGATCCGACTGTACTCCTTGACCCCGAAGGCCTCGGCGAGCAGCAACGGCTGGAGCATCAACAGGTTGCCGATACTGACTCCGAAGAAGATCGTCGCCGCCACCAACGCCGGCCCGGTTCCGGCCAGAGCGATCAAGGCCAGGGCCATGCCTTGGAACAAGGTGAGGACGATGGTCATCGTGCGGCTACCGATCTTCAAGACCAACACGCCGCCGACCAGGCGACCGACGACGCTGGTCAGTGCAAGCGCTGACATGGCGAAGGCGGCAGTGTCCTTGTCGACCCGTTCGGAGATCAGATTGAACAGCTGGGCGATGGCACCGACCTGAGCCAGGAAGATCATGGCGTAGGTCAGACAGAGCCAGCGGAAGAAGCGGGTACCGACCGCTTGGGTGAACGTGGCCCCCCGGAGCGCAAGCGGACTCGGTGGTTTCGGTGCGCCGTCGGGCTCGAGACCTTTCTCGGAAGGTTTGGACCGGATCAACAGCACCGCAGCCGGCACGACACCGAGAAACCAGATCAGCGACATCATCCGACCCGACTCGGCCAAGCCGTTGTTTCGTATCAGCCGTTCGGCGATGGGGGTGACGGCGATGCCGCCCATCGACAATCCGGTCGAGGCGATCGACAGGGCCATGGCCCGGCGACGATCGAACCAGCGAGCCACCAGGGTCGTGCCGGGCACGAGTCCACAGAGAGAGAAGGCGATGCCGAACACGGCAAAGAACACGTACAGCTTCGGCACCGAGTCGACCCAGTGAAGCCCGTAGAGCGCAGTGGATCCCACGACGCCTCCGGACGCGTAGAACCAGCGCAGATCGACACGGTCCATGAACCGAGCGAGGGCGAACCCGGTCAGTCCCGACACCCCGAAGAACAGGCCGACGGCACCCGAAACGGCGCCGACCTCGGCGTCGAGTTCGTCGACCGCAGCGTTCAGGATCACCGATGCGTTGTAGAAGCCGAGTCCTGCTGCGACCATCAAGACCAGGAAGACGGTGGCGACGACCGTCCAGCCGTAGAACACGGTGTCTCGTTGGCCGAGATTGGAGCGGGACCTCACCGGGCGACCCTAGAACCGCAAACCGGACCGGGCACAAACGTGGCGACTCCGTGGCCCGACCGTTGCGACTCAGAAGTGCCGCTCCCGGGATCGGATGAGTGAGGAGACCACGACGTTGGCCGGCGCCGTCATGCCTTCTTCGGCCGCCGCGACGGGGATCGCGCCGTTGATGGCATCGATCTCACAGCGTCGCTTGGCCAGGTGGTCGAGATACATCGACGGACGGGCGCCCGGGATCTTCGAACCGAAGTCGCGGGTGTAGGCAACGGGGTCGTCGAACCCCAGGGAGATCTTCTTGGCCATGGCGACCTCGAAGGCCTCGGTGGCACAGGTGGCCGACAACAACGATGCGTCCGGGTCGTCCAACAGTTCCCCTACGCGAAGTTCCGACACCGTGCAGGGTCCCGAGAAGGCCACGTTGCAGATCAGCTTCTCCCACACCAGGGTGTGGACGTTGTCGTAGGTGTTGACGTTGAAACCCCCGGTTCGCCAGACGTCGGCAACGGCGTCGACCCGCGGGGTCACGCCCGCACCGTCGGCGTATTCGCCCAGGCGCACCAGTTCCATGCCGTTGTGATGCACGTGGCCAGGGCCCGTCATGGAAGCGCCGAAGCCTCCCACGACACCCAGCATGACTCGATCATCGCCCAGCACGGCTGCGGCCCGCTGCGGCCCACCGAGGCCGTTCTGGATCGACAACACCGGCGTGTCGGTACCGAGTACGGGTGTCAACGATTCGGCGGCTTCGGTGACCTGACCGACCTTGGTGGCCAGGATCACCAAGTCCATGGGCTGGCCGATGTCGGCCGGGGTGGCCACTGCGCCGGCCAAGGTCACCGTTCGGTCACCAGATGCTCCCGCAACTCGCAGCCCACCGGTGCGAATGGCCTCGATGTGTTCTCCCCAGGTGTCCACTGCCCAGACGTCGTGGCCCCCATCGGCCAGAAGCCCGGCATACACCGAGCCCATTGCACCACATCCAACGATCGCGATCTTCATGCCCGGAGCCTTGCACAAGATCGCGGCAGACTCCGAGTTGAGCGCTAGGCTCCACCGCTGATCGGGGCTGTAGCTCAGTTGGCTAGAGCACCTGCTTTGCAAGCAGGGGGTCGTGGGTTCGATTCCCATCAGCTCCACAACAAAACCCCTGGTCAGAGCAGTAGGTTCCTCTAGCAGGATGCGGAAAAGTGGGGGTCTTCTGTCCCGGGGATGCTCGGCTGGTG
>CALACD010000299.1 GCA_937890445.1 uncultured Acidimicrobiia bacterium
CACGATCGATCTCGGTGGGAGGCGCTCGGATCGACAACTGCGCGCGGTGCGCGCGAGCGTCCTGCGCAAAGCGTTGACTGGCCCCGTGTTCCCACCTAGTGTGAGGGCGGGTGGTTGCATCGACGTAATTACGTCGACGCACTTTGGGGCGCAACGAGGTTGCTGGAGCTCCAGCAACACGAACCACACTGCAGGAACAGAGCATCACGAGCATGAGTATCGAGCAGAGTTTTTCCGGAAAGCGCACGGCGGAGATCGTCGGCATCACCTATCGGCAACTCGACTATTGGGCCCGCACCGATCTCGTTCGACCCTCCTTGGCCGATGCAACCGGATCGGGAAGTCGCCGTCGCTACTCCTACCGGGATCTCCTCGAGCTGAAGGTTGTCAAGACGCTGCTGGATGCTGGTATCCGGCTCGAGTCGGTACGCGAAGCCTTCGGTTTTCTTCGTGAGCAGCTGGGTGAGGACATCGCCTCGGCCAATCTCGTCATCAATGGGGGCAACTCCGTGGTCGTGCGAAACGGCGACGAACTGGTGGAGTTGCTGCAACGAGGCCAGGGTGTGCTCAACATTCTTCCGATGGCCGGCGTCAAAGAAGAAGTCGACGCCGCAATCGTGGAACTCCATCCGCTGGCACCAAGCGCAGTCGAATCCGCGATCGGCGACGCGATGGCCGGATCTGCTCCCACCGCGGCATCCGCCACCTGAGCTGAACGCCGGACGCTTGGCGCCCCGTCAGGCCAGTTCCGTCTGGCCCATGGGCGACCACAGCTGGGCCTGGTTCTTACCCCGACGCTTGGCCTGGTAGAGAGCCTGGTCGGCTCGCTCGAACGTCTCGCCGGGCTGCATGTCACTCTCGTGGAGAGCGACACCAGCGCTCAGCGTGGGTGTCGGACCATCTTCGCTGCGACGATCGAGACCCCATCCCTGGAGTACGCGAGTTGCCACCGCCAGTGGGTCAGCGTGAGCCCGGCGAGCCACGATGAGGAACTCGTCGCCGCCGAACCGGGCCGACATGTCGGAATCTCGTAGGCAGTCCTGGAGGTGGGCGCTCAGGGCCTGCAGCACTTGATCACCGGCGGCGTGCCCCCGTGTGTCGTTGACGGTCTTGAAACCGTCGAGGTCGAGGAGGACCAGGGCATCTCCCGGCTGGAGCGATGCCATGAGCGCATCGGCGTGGCGTCGATTTCCGATGCCGGTCAACTCGTCGAGCGAATTGGCTCGGCTCAGTTCGTCGATGGCATACAAATGCTCGATCGACAACCCGACCGTGTCGGCGAACAGTCGGGCCAGGTCGAGGGTGAAGTGCGGGTCGTCGGCGTTGATGGGATACATCACGACGGCGCCGGCCGGGGCCTCCGACGAAGGGAGTGGAAGGACCAGAATGGTCTCGCCGTTGGCCGTGGGCACGAACCGGGGTTCGCTACCGTGGATGGTCTCGTCGACCAGAGCAGCGGCCCGGATCCCGGGATCGGCGGACGAGGTGTCTCCCAGCGTGACGGGAATCAGGCGACCCTGACTGTCGCGCAACACCACCGTGGACCGCTCGACGTCGAAGACGTCACGGGCCGCGATGGCCACTTGAAGCGCGGCTTGTTCGATCGAGCCCGGCCGTCGGAACCCGGCCAGGACGTCGCGAAGGCGGTCGAGTTGGGCCAAACGGGCAGTGGCGTGGGCATCGGAACGGTCGGCTCGATCGGTCATCACGGCCACCAACTCACCAACCAGCGCCGCAACCGGGACTGCCACCAGGGGCAGAGCCAGCGTGACGTGATCGGGTTCACGCCAGGCCGCGATCAGCAGCGTGAGGAGGGCCAACGGACTCACGGCAAGGGCGAATCCGGGGTCGGTGGTGAAGCCGACGTGAACCAGGACGAGCACGGCGACGATCGAGAACCCCACGGCGGCATGGTCGGTGGCGGCCACATCGGCCCACAGGATTCCGATCGCCGTGGCACCGAGCACCAGGCCGGGGGGGAGAAGGCGCCAACCGACGTCGAGTCGCAGCCAGGGAAGACGCTGGCAGACGAAAGCCGAGAGAACCAGGCCCAGCATGAGGACGAGCAGCAGCGGTACGGCTTGGGCACGCGCCACTTGATCGAGCAGCACCAGGAGTGCTGTCCCGATCAGCAGAACAGCCGAAGCCGTCCCGAATCGCCTACGCCAGAAAAACTCCGCCATCGCCTACTTCTTCGTAGCCATCCCGTAGCCACAGTCCGTGCATAGCACCGTACCGTACGTGACGGTTGGGCGGAACTCGGGGATGCCGGGCCTCGTAGGGGTCTCAGGTCGGGGGTTCCGCGTCGGCGGTCAAGGGGCCGACGTGGGC
This sequence comes from uncultured Acidimicrobiia bacterium, assembly GCA_937890445.1. Classification (GTDB taxonomy): domain Bacteria; phylum Actinomycetota; class Acidimicrobiia; order Acidimicrobiales; family SZUA-35; genus JAHECQ01. Next base: position 2,332 of record CALACD010000299.1, read on the forward strand.
TCCGTCATTGAAGGATCGGATGACCCAGCCGTCCTCCGACACGACCAGGTGGGCGATGGCACCGTTGCGTGAACCATTGAACGTGAAGGGGTTCACTCCTGCTGCGTACCCGAGAATGGCCCCGATCGTGCCGCCGTGGCAGAACGCCGCGACCAGCTGGTCGGGGTGGGCGGATGCGATGCGCCCGACGGCGGCCGTCGTGCGTTGCGTGAACTGGTTGTTGGACTCGGCTCCCGGGATCTCTCCCCATTCCCGCTTGGCTCGCATGGCCAGTGCCGCCGGGTGATCTTCGGCCACCATCTGACGGAAGCGTCCGCCCTCACCTTCCCCCAGGTGGATCTCTCGTAGATCGGGCTCGATTCGCAGGTCATGGCCGAGATGTCGTGCCAAGGGTGCTGCGGTCTGCGAGGTTCGCCGCAATGTCGAGACGTAGAGCGCCTCGATGGGTTCGGCGCGGAGGCGCTGGCCGACCTGCTCGGCCTGCCATTGACCCAGGGGGGACAGCGCCGGGTCACCCTGGCCCTCGACGAGAGGGAACGGCTGGCCCTCGACGAAGGGGGCCGACTGGCCGTGGCGGACCAACAGGATCTGGCATGCTCCCGGCGGGGGTTGGAAGAAGGTCTGGGGAAAGCTCCGGCCGGTCTGGCTCGACGCGGTCGGGTCGATGCCGGGTGAGTCGGAACGGGGATCGGGGTGAGTCGGTGAAGCCATCGATTGCAAACGTAGCGTCCCTACAGTGGGAGGAATGTCACTGAGTCGTGTCTCTTCCCCCACCCCGCCGCGACGACCCATCGAGCGGTCGTTGTGGGGCCTAACGGTCATCGACGAGTATGCGTGGCTTCGCGATCCCGAGGACCCAGACGTGGTCGCACACCTCGAGGCCGAGAACGCCGCAACCGAGGCTGCGCTGGCATCGACCCTCGAGCTTCAGGAGCAGTTGTTCGAAGAGATCAAGGCTCGGGTCAAGGAGACCGATCTGTCGGTGCCGGTGGTGAAGGACGGTTGGTCCTACTACGTGCGGACCGAGGAAGGCCAGCAGTACCCGATCCATTGCCGTCGCTGGGTCGGGTCCGAGAGCGAATCGGTCGAAGGACCAGAAGTCGTCATGATCGACGAGAACACCGAGGCCGGTGACGACGACTACTTCGAGATCGGGGTGTTCGAGGTCTCTCCCGATCATCGTCTGCTGGCATGGGGGTGTGACCGGTCCGGCGACGAGAAGTTCCGCTTGATCTTTCGAGACCTGGAGACCGGGCAGGATCTCGACGATGTCATCTCCGATGTCACCTACGGATCAGCGTGGGCCGTCGACAACGAGACGCTCTTCTACGTGCGGCCCGATGCTGCGAATCGACCCCACCAGGTCTGGCGGCATCGACTCGGCACACCGGTCGCCGATGACGTCCTGGTGTATCAGGAAGATGACGAACGGTTCTTCTGTGGAGTGGGTCGGGACAAGGATGACTCGTTCATCTACATCGGGTCCTCGTCGTCCATCTCGGACGAGGTACGACTGATTCCGGCCGACGCCCCCGAGTCGGAGCCCCGCATCGTGGAGCCCCGCGTCGACGGACTCGAGTACGGGGTCGCTCATCACCGCGGGGATCTGCTCGTCATCACCAATGACGAGGCCACGAACTTTCGCATCATGACGACGCCCGTCGATCGGCCCGGACGCGAGCACTGGACCGAGCTCGTGGCCCACCGCGACGACGTGATGGTCACCGGGTTCGACATGTTGGGCGACCATCTCGTGTTGTTCGAACGCACGGATGGGATCACCCGCATCAGTACCCGTCGCTGGTCCGACGGTTCGACGGTCGTGCTCGAACAGCCCGAGTCAGTGTACACGGTTTGGTCGGGGGCCAACCCCGAGCCCGACACCAGCGTGTTCCGGTTCGGCTACAGCTCGATGGTCAGCCCGGCAGCGGTGTACACGGTCGATCTCGAGACCGGCGACCGGGTGCTGCTCAAGGAGACCGAGGTGCTGGGGGGATTCGATCGTACGCAGTACGACACCGACCGACTGTGGGCCACCTCGCACGACGGCGAGCAGATCCCGATCAGTCTTGTTTGGCGGCGGGACCGACCCCAGGGCCCGGGTCCCTGCCTGTTGTACGGCTACGGAGCCTACGAGTCTTCGGTGGATCCGACCTTCTCGTCGAGTCGGCTGTCGCTCCTCGATCGAGGGTTCGTCTTCGCCATCGCCCACGTCCGGGGTGGGGGTGAGATGGGTCGACGTTGGTATCTCGAAGGAAAGACCGAACACAAGGCCAACACCTTTCACGACGTCATCGCCTGCGCCCGTCATCTGATCGACCAGGGGCTGACCGAACCGTCGAAGCTGGCACTGCGGGGTGCATCGGCCGGTGGTCTCCTGGTGGGAGCGGTGCTGAATCAGGCCCCCGAAATCTTCGGAGCTGCCGTCGCCCAGGTTCCCTTCGTCGACGTGATCAACACGATGCTCGACGCAACGCTGCCGCTGACCGTCACCGAGTGGGAGGAGTGGGGGAATCCGGCGGCGTCGGAGGCCGAGTACCGAACGATGAGCGCCTATGCCCCCTACGAGAACGTCGCACCGCGGCCCTATCCGGCCGTGCTGGCCACCGGGGGCCTCACCGATCCCCGAGTGGGATTCTGGGAGCCGGCCAAATGGGTGCTGCGGCTCAGAGAGCACACCACGTCGGATCGACCGGTGTTGTTGTGGACCGAACTGGGTGCTGGTCACGGGGGCCCGACGGGCCGCTATGCGTCGTGGCGGGAGGAAGCAAAGGTGCTGGCGTTCGTCCTCAGCGCGCTCGATGCTTGAACCGTTCTCCATTCTGCCGATAGGCCGAGTAAGGTCCATCGTGTACGGACGCACCAGGAGGTAGAGCCGTCAATAAGTCTGAGTACGACCGCCGGCTTGCTGCTTACGAGAGCGGCATGGCCGAGTTGCAAGTGCAGCTGAAGGCAATGGAGGAAGAAGTCGTCACCCTCCGTCGCCGTCTTCAGGACGCCCCCAAGCGCGTTCGAACCCTCGAAGAACGCTTGCTCGACACCAAGGGCCAGTTGGCGCAGGCCGTCAGCCAGAACGAGAAACTGACCTACACCCTGCGCGAAGCTCGCGAACACATCGCAGCACTGCGCGAGGAGGTCGAGAAGCTGACTCACCCGCCCAGCGCCTACGGGACGTTCCTCGGCCACAACGAAGACGACGACACCGTCGACGTCTTTACCAGCGGTCGCAAGATGCGGGTCCAGACCCATCCCGGCATCGACACCACCGAGATGGTGCGGGGCTCGGAGGTCGTGCTGAACGAGTCGCTGAACGTCGTCAAGGTTCGGGGGCCGGAACGTTCCGGTGAAGTGGTTTCCATCAAGGAGATGCTCGACGACAAGACCCGCGCCGTCATCATTGGTCGGGCCGACGAGGAGCGCGTGGTCGAACTCGCCGACTATCTGATCGGCACCGGCGTGCGGGCCGGCGACTCGATGCTGCTCGACACCCGCTCGACGCTGCTGGTGGAGAAGTTGCCGAAAGCCGAGGTCGAGGATCTCGTTCTCGAAGAGGTGCCCGACGTCAGCTATGCCGACATCGGTGGGCTCGACGAACAGATCGAGACCATCATGGACTCGGTGGAACTGCCGTTCCTCCACGCTGATCTCTATACCGAGCACGAACTACCGGCACCCAAGGGAATCCTGCTCTACGGACCTCCTGGTTGTGGCAAGACCTTGATCGCCAAAGCCGTCGCCAACTCGTTGGCGAAGAAGGTGGCCGAGGTCTCCGGCGATGCCGAGGCCCGCAGCTTCTTCCTCAACATCAAGGGTCCCGAGCTGCTCAACAAGTACGTCGGCGAAACCGAACGTCAGATTCGGCTCATCTTCCAGCGGGCCCGGGAGAAGTCCGAGGAGGGCATGCCGGTCATCATCTTCTTCGATGAGATGGAGTCGTTGTTCCGCACCCGAGGTAGCGGCATCAGCTCCGACATCGAGAGCACGATCGTGCCCCAGCTCCTGGCCGAGATCGATGGTGTCGAAACCCTGAAGAACACCATCGTCATCGGTGCATCCAACCGGGAAGATCTGATCGACCCCGCTATTCTGCGTCCCGGCCGTCTCGACGTGAAGATCAAGATCGAGCGACCGGGCGAAGTGGCGGCTTCGGCCATCTTCGCTCGCTACCTCACTCCAGCACTTCCCGTGCATCCGAGCGAGATCGAGGAGCGCGGCAGTCGAGACGAAGCGATCAGTTCGATGGTCGAACAGGTCGTTGCCTTCATGTATCGGTGCGACGACGACACTCGCTTCCTCGAAGTCACCTATCAGAACGGTGACAAGGAGATCCTGTACTTCCGGGACTTCTCCTCGGGGGCCATGATCGAGAACATCGTGCGACGGGCCAAGAAGCTCGCCATCAAGCGGTTCCTCGACTCGGGGGAGAAGGGGATCAAGACGGAGGATCTCCTGGCCTCGGTCACCCAGGAATTCAAAGAGCAAGAGGATCTTCCCAATACCTCGAATCCTGATGACTGGGCCAAGATCTCTGGCAAGAAGGGTGAACGTATCGTCTACGTCCGAACCCTGATCACCCAGGGCGATGACCAGACCGGGGGCCGTTCCATCGAACAGGTCACGACCGGTCAGTACCTCTGAATCCGTGGCTGTCCCCAAGGTCGTCGGTGTCGAAACCGAACTCGGCATCATGGTGCGAGGCACCGACGATTGGAATCCCGTCTCGGCTTCCTCGCTGTTGATCAACGCCTACGTCGGTGCCTCGACCGGGTCGGTCGATCAACGATCGTCGGCGGTTGCCTGGGACTTCATCGACGAGATGCCCGGGTCGGATGCACGGGACTACATGGCCCCGGAATTCGCCATGCCTCCCGAGGTCGAAACCCATCTCGTGAACACGGTGCTGACCAACGGCGCCCGCTATTACGTGGACCATGCGCATCCCGAGATCTCGACGCCCGAGTGTCGCGATGCCCTGTCATTGGTCTTGTTCGACCGGGCGGCCGAACTGATCGCCATCGATTCGATGGATCGGGCCCGAGCAATCCTGCCCGCGGGGCAGGAGATCGTGCTGTACAAGGACAACACCGATCGCAAGGGCAACGCCTACGGGTGCCACGAGAACTTCCTGCTGGACCGCAATCTGCCGTTCGGTCAGATCGTGACCGCAGCGACCACGCATTTCGTGACTCGACAGATCTTCACCGGATCGGGAAAGGTGGGCAGCGAACTTCCCGGTGTGGGCAGTGATCGCGTTCCCTACCAGATCACCCAGCGGGCGGAGCACTTCGAAGAGGAAGTCGGGCTCGAGACGACATTGAAGCGTCCCATCGTCAACACCCGCGACGAACCCCATGCCGATTCTCAG
>CALACD010000300.1 GCA_937890445.1 uncultured Acidimicrobiia bacterium
AGGGGCTGAGCAGGGTCAGGGGCTGAGCAGGGTCAGAGTCTGAAGGGGGTCGGGTCTCCGGCCCGGATCTCGTATCGGGCACCGGCCTCGACGGGGCTGGCCGGATCCCCGATGTCGACGACGGAACGGAACTCGGCCATCACTCGGCCGGGCTGGACGTCGACCAGCATCCAGCCCTGGATGTTGTCGAGATACCCGATGTGGGAGTTGGCCAACGGAAGGAACGGCAATGCCGCGGCGTACTGGTCGGGAAACGTCGAGCTGATGGGTGGCGCCATCAGCTCGGTCGCCACGGCCGTCAGGGTGCGATCTGCAGGATCAGCCGTGACTTCCAATACCGCGGCGACGTGGAGATCCCCGGAAACGCAGATGCGATTCGGGCGTTTGGCCAACTCCCCGGCCAGCCACGCCCGTTCTTCCGGATAGCCGTCCCACGAATACGGGAGCAGCGTCGTCTGGCCCTCGGGCAGCAGGCTGTCGATCGGGACCAGCAATCCGCTCAGCAGCACCGGGCTGCCGACGATGGTCCAGGTGGCGTCATGGTCCAGTGCCTGGGTCAGCCACTGCCGCTGGGCATCGCCCAGCAGTGTCGAGCCGTCGGCATACTGGCGAACGTCGAGCAGATCGATACGACACAGGGTTCCTGCGTCGATCGAACGGTAGACGTCGAAACCGCTCGAGCCCGGCGCCGACAAGCGCGTCGGCATGTGCTCCCACCACGCCTGGTAGGCGGCCTGTCGCCGGTCGGGGTCGACGCCGGAGCCGTAGTCGTTCTCGACCTCGTTGTCGTCCCAGGTCGCGACCCAGGGGTGAGCGGCACTGGAGGCCTGGAGGGCAGGGTCTCGCCGGTACTGGGCGTAGCGGTCGCGGTAGGCGCCGAGGCTGACCGGGGTCGGTCCCTGGTGGGCTCGACCCTCGAGTTGGCTGGACCCGCCGCCGCCGTAGATGAAGTCGCCGAGCCAGATCACCAGGTCGACGTCGGCCCGGGCGATGTCGTCGTGGGCGGCCCAGTTGCCGGTCTCCATCAGCTGGCACGAGCTGACAGCCAACCGCAGGCTCGACGGTGCCGACCCGACGGCGGCCATGGTACGGGTTCGGCCGACCGGTGAGATCTGGCTGCCCACCTTGAATCGGTAGAAGAATTCAGAACCGGGTGGCAATGCCTCGGCGACGACGTGAGCCGAGTGGGCGAACCCGATGCTGATCGGGGTGCTGCCGGTGGCCGCCAGTTGGGCGAACGAATCGTCGTAGGCCATCTCCCAGACCAGATCGAGGGCATCGGGCAGCTCGCCGACGAGGCGAGTCCACAGCGCCACCGAGGTCGAGTCGGGATCTCCGGATGCGACGCCGAGCGCAAAGATGCCGTCGGCCACCTGCACTTCGGGAACACCGAGGGGTTCGACCATGGGCCGGGTGGTCGTCGTTGCCGGGGCCGTGGGGTTCGACGAGCCCGACACCGACCCGTTCGTTGTTTCGGGTGGGCCGGTGGTCACCTCAGGGCCACGAGTGCAGGCTCCGGCGGCCACCGCCGCCACCGAGGCCAGGAAGGATCGGCGTCTCACGCTGGGTTCCGCCCCGGTCTTCGTCTCCCCACGATCACTGGCCCCACCGTAGACACCGGACCCACGGTAGTGGCCCTACGATTCGGCCCCATGGCACACGGCACGCACGACCACGGCGACGATCCCCGCAACGCCGACATCGTCATTCGCATCAACGACGACCTCGTTCCCCGCGACCGGGCGATGGTGTCGGTGTTCGACTCGGGGTTCATTCTCGGCGACGGCGTCTGGGAAGGCATGCGGGTCCACAACGGCAAGCTCGCCTTCCTCGACGACCACTTCAAGCGGCTCTACCAGGGAGCGAAGGCCATCGATCTCGACATCGGGCGCACCGAGGGCGAGTTGGCGGAAATGGCCCACGGGACGTTGGCCGCCAACGGCATGACGGACGGAGTCCACCTGCGTCTGATGATCAGCCGTGGCATCAAATCGACCCCGTATCAGGATCCACGTTTCACCATCTCGCCCCCCACCATCGTCATGATCCCCGAGTACAAGGAACCACGACCCGAGACACTCACCAACGGGCTGCGGCTCTTCACGGTGCACGTGCGTCGAGGTCGACCCGATGTTCAGGATCCGAAGCTGAACACGCACTCCAAGTTGAACTGTGTGACGGCGTGCATCCAGGCGGCCAAGGCCGGCGCCGACGAAGCTCTCATGCTCGACCCTCAGGGCTTCGTTGCCACCTGCAACTCCACCCACTTCTTCATCGTGCGCGACGGCGAGGTGTGGACCTCGACCGGTGACTACTGCCTCGACGGGATCACCCGACGCAACGTCCTCCGTCTGTGCCAGAAGCACGGCGTCACGCACGCCGAGAAGAACTTCAGCCTGACCGACGTCTACGGCGCCGACGAGGCGTTCGTGACCGGTACGTTCGCCGGCATCGCCCCCGTCGGCGAAGTCGACGGTCGCATGATCGGCGACGGTGGCCGGGGACCGATGGTGGCCCGACTGCAGCAGTGGTACCTCGAGTTGTTGGCCGAGGTCACGGCCTGATGAACGGCACCTCTGCCGGTTCTCGCGTCACTCGGGTCGCGATGTGGTCCGGACCTCGCAACCTGTCGACGGCCCTGATGCGCAGTTGGGAGAACCGACCCGATACCGCGGTGCTGGACGAGCCGTTCTATGCCCACTACCTGGACCACACGGGTCTCGACCATCCCGTGGCGGCACGGGTGATCGAAGCCGGACCCGTCGAGGAGGCCCGAGCGATTGCTCGCTGCCTGGCCGACCCGGCCGGCGGTGAGACGGTGTCGTATCAGAAGCACATGGCCCACCATCTGTTGCCGGGGATGGACCGATCCTGGCTGGATCTGGTGCACAACGTGCTGCTGGTGCGTCATCCGGCCCGGGTCCTGGCCTCCTATGTCAAGAAGCGGGAGGTCGTGACCCTCACCGATCTCGGCCTGCCACAACAGCTCGAACTGCTCGATCGCTTGCGGGAGCGAGCGCCCGTGCTCGACAGCGACGAGTTCCTCACCGATCCTCCGGCCCACCTCGAACGATTGTGTGCCCATGTCGGCATCGACTTCGACCCGTCCATGCTGGCCTGGCCTGCCGGCGAACGTTCCAGCGACGGTGTGTGGGCCGATCATTGGTACGACGCCGTGCGGGCATCGACCGGCTTCGGTCCGGCGCCGCTCGGGCCGCTTCCGGAACTTCCCGACGAGATGACCGACCTGCTCGACCGTGCGATCGAGATCTACGATCAGGTTCGGCTGCGGGGCCAGCGACTGATGGATTGACGGGTACCCCTGGGCCGACGGGCGCCGAGTTGGAGTACGAGTCCACCGAGAACGAGGGGAGCCCCGACCATCGCCCCCAACGGAGGGACTTCGTCGAGGAAGACGAAGGCCAACGCGCTGGCTCCGATCGGTTCGACCGCCAGAGCCAGCGACACGGTCACCGAACCCATGCGGGCCAGCAGCAGATTGAGGACGGTGTGGCCGGCCAGCTGAGGCCCGAGGGTCATGAGTCCGATTGCTACCCACGTCGTCGTGGTGAACCCCGTCAGCTGCGTACCCGAAGCCAGCGCGATGACCAGGAGCCCGGCAGCGGCGATGGCATAGGTCGGGGCTGCGTAGCCTGCGGTCGACAACCCGACTCGTAGGCGGTTGCCGACGGTCAGGTAGACGGCCATCGCCATGGCACCCACGATGGCAAGGAAGTCTCCACCGAGGTTGCCGGGATCGGCGATGGCGTCGCCGCCGGACACGACCACCACCCCGATGCACCCAAGCCCGATGGCGAACCAGGTACGTCGGTTCG
>CALACD010000301.1 GCA_937890445.1 uncultured Acidimicrobiia bacterium
GCCCCCGTCGAACCACCAATCCAGGACACCTCCCCGGGCGTTGGCGACCGGCTCGGTCATGTCATTGCCCCGCTCGCCGACACCGACGCCCCGCACGACCGAAGCCCCCGCCTCGGACAGGAGCTTGGTGGCGAAGCGGCCGAGATCTCGGGTGAGATCGACGACCCGCAGGCCGGTGAGCGGACCGGTCATCGTTTGTGGACCGGGCGAGGGTCGGCCAGACGACCGAGCGGCGATCGCGACCGCAGTCCACCATCGACGACCAGCGCTTCACCCGTCACGAACGACGATTGGTCCGACGCCAACCACACCGCAGCATTGGCGATCTCCTCCGGTCGACCCAGCCGTCCGATGCTGTGCGCGGCCAGATTGACCTCGAGAGCGACGGGATCCTGCATCATGCGCTGCACCGGTGGAGTCTCGATGGTTCCCGGACAGATTGCGTTGACTCGAATGCCATCGGCCGAATGGTCGGTTGCCATCGCTCGGGTCAGATTGATGACAGCCGCCTTCGACGCGGCGTAGACCACGGCGCCCCCGTCGCCGTGCAGCCCGGAGATCGAGGCAGTGTTGATGATCGAACCCCCGCCACGTTCCATCATGGCCGGCACGGCGAACTTGCCGCCCAGGAAGACCGAACGAACATTGACCGCCATGACATGGTCCCAGTCCTCCACGCTCAGCTCGGTCACCGAACCGGGCCGCAACGTGCCGGCGTTGCTGAACAACACGTCGAGGCCACCGAACTCGGTCACGGTGTCGGCGACCATGCGCCTCATGTCGCCCTCGTCGGCCACGTCGACGACCATGGCCACGGCATGGCCGCCGGCCTCGACGATGGCACTCGCCGTCTCCTGGGCCTTGGCTTCGCGAATGTCGACGACGACGACGGCTGCGCCCTCGACGGCGAATCGTTGCGCGCTGGCTGCCCCGATACCTGATCCGGCTCCGGTCACGATCGCGACCTTGTTCTCCAACAGTCCCATGAAGGACCCCCTTCTACGAACCCTCAATCTGCCCAGTTGCATGCCGTGAAGCAAGCTGGGCCAAACTCTTGTCGTAGCAGACCACCAGGAACGAGCCAGGGGACGCAATGACAGCGACAGACCAACGAACCTTCAGCTTGGATGATCTCGACATCCACTCGTTGGAGAAGTACACCGAACACGGGTATCCGTGGGCCGAGTGGGATCTGCTGCGAGAAGAGGCGCCCTGCTACTGGTATGACCGTGAGGGGATCGCACCGTTCTGGGCCATCACCCGTCACGCCGACGTCAAGACCGTGGGTGGCGATCCCAAGACGTTCATCAACAGTGGCGGACGGCTGCGGATCAAGGATCTCGACCTCGATCGGCGTTATGCGGCGGCCCGAGCCAAGAAGTTGGCCAACCGGGGATGGGATCCCGACACCCCGGAGGACTTCATCTTCCTCGACGCTCCCGAGCACACCGAGATGCGGATGCTCACGGCTCGTCACTTCACGCCGGCCCGTTGTCGCATGATGGCCGACGAGATGGCAGCCAACGCCGCCCGTTTCACCGCAGAGTTCGCGGCTCGGCTCGAGTCCGGGGAGACCGTCGATCTCGTGCACGACTACTGCGTCGGCCTGCCGCTCATCACCATCGCCTCGATGATGGGGCTCGACCCTGCGGACTGGGCGGACATCCACCGCTGGACCGACGCCATGTTCGATCTGGACTCGATGCGTTTCGCGCTCCCGGGCGAGGATCGCCGTGCCATGCGCCTGCGTATCCACGCCGAGTACCACGAGTACGTCGAAGCGTTGATCGAACGCAAGCGCTCCGAACCGGGCGACGACCTGGCCACACTGCTGGTGCAGGCCGAGGTCGAGGACGGACGACCGCTCACCGAGCAGGAGCTCCACGGCTACCTCAAGGTGCTGATCGCCGCCGGCAACGAGACGACCCGCAACGCCATGAGCCGTGGGATCCTCACCTTCCTGGAGAATCCCGACCAGATCGACCGGTTGTTGGATGATCCCGATCGCTTCGTCGAGTCGGCCGTCGACGAGGTGGTGCGGTGGACGACACCGGTCATCCAGTTCGCTCGTACCGCCTCTCGGGACGTGGAGATGCACGGCCAGACCATCAAGGCAGGCGATCACGTCGGAATCTGGTACGGGGCGGCCAACCGAGACCCCCGAGTCTTCGATCGCCCTTACGAGTTCGATATCTCACGAGATCCCAACGATCATCTGGGCTTTGGTCATGGCGGCCACTTC
>CALACD010000302.1 GCA_937890445.1 uncultured Acidimicrobiia bacterium
GTCGATGCCGTCGCACCCATTCCCGTCTTGGCAGCCGGCGGTATCGGGACCGGGCGCCAGATGGCGGCGTCGTTGGCGCTGGGAGCAGAGGGCATCTGGTGTGGATCGGTCTGGCTCACCACCGAGGAGGCCGAGACCCACCCTGCGGTCAAGCAGAAGTTCCTGGCCGCCACCAGTTCCGACACGCTGCGCAGCCGTTCCCGCACCGGCAAGCCGGCTCGTCAGCTGCGGTCGTCGTGGACCGACGAATGGGAAGGCGAGAACTCACCGGGCGCGCTCGGCATGCCGCTCCAGCCGATGCTGATCGGTCGAGCCAGCAGACGCATCGATCGAGCCGCGGCCAACCCCGAGAACGCGGGGGCGGTGAAGCTGGCCAACTACTTCGTTGGACAGATCGTTGGGTCGATGAACGAGACCAAGAAGGCCGACCGCGTGGTATTGGAAATGGTGGACGAGTTCATCGATGCCGTCACCCGCGTCAACGGCATGATGGAATAGTCATCACTCGACGATCACCCGGGGAGCACGACATGCATCACCTCGAGACCAGCGAACGCCGCTTCCTCCGCGGCGACTGACCGCATGTTGCTCTCACTGCATGCCGACATCCGACGTGACGGTTTCGCCCTTCGGGTCGATCTGGAGATCCCGAGCGGCGGCATCATCGGCTTGACCGGGGGCATCGGGTCCGGGAAGTCGACGGTCCTGGATCTGATCGCCGGCAGGGTACGGGCCCACGCCGGTTCGGTCTGCTGGGAAGATCGCGTGTGGGACGATCCGACGACGGGGGTGTTCGTGGCTGATCGACCGGTTGCCATCCAACGCCAACTCTTCCAGGCTGATCTGGCCGAGGACCGGACCGGCGTCGAGAACGTGATGGACGCCATCGCCGTTCACGCCGACGTTTCCGATGCCGACGGTTGGGCCGGGACGACTCGCCGTGTCCTCGCCGACCTGGGGTTGCAGGACCACGTGGTGGATCGATTGCCGTGGACGTTCTCGGGTGCGGAGTCCCAGCGGGTGGCGCTGGCCCGGGTGCTGGCCTCGGGTGCGCCCGTGGTGCTGCTCGACGAGCCCTTCGGTGCGCTGGACAAGCGGACCCGACAGCGGGTCACCGAGTACGTGGCGGACTGGTTGTCGCGACATCCGGGTGTGGCCGTGATCGCATCGAGCGACGTGGAACTCCTCGAGCGGATCGGGGCGTCGGCCGTGCATCTCGACGGCTGAGTGCGTCAGACCGACTGCATCCAGGCGAAGGCCTGATAGCCGAGCCAGTTGCCGACCACGAAGAAGCCGACTGCGAAGATCAGGGCGTTGAGAACGGGTCTGGTCGTGACCTTGAAGGTGATCAATGTCCCGATGATCCCGACCACGCCCATGAAGGCGACGGCGACGATCCACGCGATCCGATTGCCCGTCGACTGCCGGTCGACCTCCCAGGTCTCGGTCTGCACCCGGACCGCCTTGCCGGTCCAATCGGCAATGTCCACGGTCACACGCTGCGGATAGCCCTCGGCCTCGACGATGGCGTAGGCCTCGTCATCGACGATCTGCCACGGGGCACCCTGGTCGGTCCTACCTCCGAGGATGTAGCTACGCCGGCTGCTGGTGCTGCTGGAACTTTGCGACACCGAGATGTCGAGCTCGAGACGATCGAGGGTGCCGGGCTGCGAGGTGATCGGGCTGAGGGATCCGAGTCCGTTCAGGAGCGCTCCGCCCAGCATGAGACCGATGAACGCCCCGATGAAACCGATGCTCAGCAGTGCCGAGATCGCCGAGTCCTCCCGCTCGTTCTCCGACGACTGATCGGCCCCGGGGCTCGTTGTCTCGTCTCGTTGGCTTCCGACCGTGTCGAGCGGTCGCGTGTGATCGGTCCACCGATCGCCGTCGAAGTAGCGCAGGATCGAAGGATCCTGATTGTCCGGATACCAATTCGCTTCGGGCATAGCGGCACAGCCTACGAAGGTGGCACCGGTTCGGTCATGTCAGCAGCTGGGCCAGTACGAGAGTGGTCGCTGCTCGGGTGGGGGCACCTCGCGCCGGCTGAAGAGCTCGAGGTCTTCGGCCAGGATCCGCCGAGTATCGGCCGGGTCGATCATCTCGTCGATCCGCATCGTGCCCGCGGCCTCATAGGGGTTCGTGGCCTCTCCGACCTCCCGCACCAGACGCAGCCGCTCGGCCTCTCGTTCTTCGGCATCGGCGATCCGGCCGAGTTTCGAACCGAACGCCACGTTGACGCCGACCTCGGGATCCATGAACCCGATCTCGGCGCCCGGCCAACAGTAGATGCCGCGCGACGGCATGAGCGATCCGTTCATGGCCTGCCATGCCAGCCCGAACGCCTTGCGGATGCACACGGTCAGCGTGGGCATCGTCGCGCTCTGCAGAGCCTGCATCATGCGCATGCCGGTGTGCAGCATCTTGTCGTGCTCGACTCGTTCGCCGACCATGAAACCGGGGACGTCGACCAGGAAGATCACCGGAATGTTGAACGAATCACAGATCGTCATCAACCGAACGATCTTGTTGCAGGCCTCGGGGTCGAGCGTCCCGGCGTTGTACAGCGGATTGTTGGCGACGACCCCGACCGAGAAGCCGTTCAACCGAGCGAAGGCGCAGGTCACGTTGGGGGCGTAGGCCGGCTGGATCTCGAACACGGTGCCCGGATCGCAGATCCGTTCGACCACCTTGCGCATGTCGTAGCCGGCGTTTCGTGTCGTGGGCACCAGGGCAGACAGACCGGGATCGGGTTCGAAGCTTCCGATCGGCTCGGTTCGTTCCACCTGCTCCCAGGCATTGCTCGGTAGGTACGACAGCCACCATCTGATGGCTTCGTAGGCTTCTTCGTCGGTCTCGACCCCGAGGTCGATCTGACCCGTCTTCTCGGCATGTACGTCGACGCCGCCGACGGCTTCGAACGAGATGACTTCGCCGGTGGCGATCTCGAACACCTTGGGCGAGGTCACCGCCAGCGTCGAACCCCGCACCATCACCACATAATCCGAAAGCGCCGACAGGAACGACGAGCCACCGAAGGACTGTCCGACAATGGCGGTCGCCATCGGAACTCGATGACGCCGCTTGGCCATCTCGAACAGACCGCCGGGCTCGGAGATGCCCTCCGAGCCCATGAGGTCCGGGATCCGCCCACCCCCGGTCTCGCCGAAGTGGACGATGGGGATACCCATGCTCATGGCCCGCTCGTAGAGTCGCTCTTCCTTGCGGGTTCCGACGATCGAGCTCGACCCACGGAGCACCGTGATGTCGTCTCCGAACACGGCGACGGGTCGACCGTCGATGGTGCCGTGACCTCCGATCTTGCCGTCGCCCGGAGTGCTGTCACGCATGTCCTCCCGGATGGATCGGCTGAAGGTACCGAGCTCGCGGAACGAGCCGGGATCCATGAGCCCGTCTATGTGCTGCCGGATCGTGCGGTCGCCGGTGGCAGCCAGATTCGCCACCTTGTCCGCCCCGCCCATATCGGTGCGGATCTTGGCGGCCCGTGCGTACATGTCGTCGACGTGGTCGTCGCGTTCAGTGGCCATCGCTCTGTCATAGCCCAACTCGGCGGGCCTCACGAAACGCTCGCCGGGCACGGAGGATCGTTGGACCGAACCCTCAGACCACGGCAGCAGCGGCGCTGCCGGCGTGATGGCTCGACCGCGTCAACGGACTCGATTCCACATGGGCCAGGCCGAGTTCGTGCTCACCGAGTCGCTTCAGTTCGGCGAACTCCTCCGGTGTCCACCATCGGTGCACCGGCAGGTGGTGGGTGGTTGGGCGGAGGTACTGGCCGATGGTCACGATGTCGACGCCGACGGCGGCGAGGTCGGCCAACGTCGACACCACCTCGTCGAAGGTCTCCCCCATTCCCACGATCAGCCCGGACTTGATGGTCATGCCGGCCGCCTTGGCCCGAGCCAGCACGGTCAGGCTGCGCCCATAGCCGGCCGATGGTCGGACGGCTCGCTGCAGACGCGCCACCGTCTCGATGTTGTGGTTGAGGATCGTGGGCTCGGCCTGGCAGACGATGGCCAGGCTGTCGGACGATCCCTTGAGATCCGAGATCAAGACTTCGATGCCCACATCCGGCTGGCGACGTCGGATGGCTCGGACCGACTCGGCCACGATGCGAGCGCCGCCATCGTCGAGATCGTCCCGGGCCACCATCGTCAGCACGGCAAAGGTCAGACCCAGCCGCTCGACGGCATCGGCGATGCGCTCCGGTTCGGTGTCGTCGACCGGCTCCGGCTTGCGGGTGTCGATCAGACAGAAGCCACAGGCTCGGGTGCACCGGTCGCCCAACAACATGAAGGTGGCGGTTCCTTCGTTCCAACAGTCGAAGATGTTGGGGCAGCCCGCTTCTTCGCAGACCGTGACCAGATCGAGGGAGCGGGAGACCTTCTTGAGCCGCAGGTACTCGGGATCGGTCCTGAGTTTGACACGCATCCATTCCGGCTTGCGGCTGCTCACGTCCAGGCCCTCGTCGACACCGGCTTCGGCCAGTCGCCCCTGGAGTCGAACCGGCACACCGTCGAGACGATCGGCCGGCGCCGAGTCGACGGCCGATCGCGCCGGTCGGACTGCCTCGCCGGGGCCCTCTCCTCGAGAGAACGGAGTCAGATCGGCGTTGGTGGTCCGCCACACGACATCGGCTCGGTCGACGGTTCGCCCCGGGGCCAGCCTTGCCGCCAACAACGGCACCAATCGATCGACGACCTCCTGCAGGGAGACGTCGATTCCTTCGGCCGCGAGTGAGGTGACGGAACGGTCGGCGATACCGCACGGCACGATGTGGCCGAAGAACGACAGATCGGGGTCGACGTTCAGCGAGAACCCGTGCATGGATCGCCCTCGGCTCAGGCGAACGCCGATGGCGGCGATCTTGCGCTCGGCTTCGGTCCCGATTCCCAGCCAGACTCCGGGCTGGCCGTCGACCCGACCCGCGGCCAGGTCGAAACCGACCAGCAGTTCGATCAGCGCCTCCTCGATACCCGTGACATAGGCCACGGTGTCGGCCATGCCCCCACCGCGCCTACCGGGAACCGACAACACGGGATAGCCGACCAACTGGCCCGGACCATGGAAGGTGATGTCGCCGCCCCGGTCGACACGACGCACGTCAGCGCCGACCGAAGCCGGGTCGACCAACAGGTGTTCGTCGTGGCCGCGCACACCGAAGGTGTAGATCGCCGGATGCTCGAGCAACAACAGATGATCGTCGCTGCCCGCGAACAG
>CALACD010000303.1 GCA_937890445.1 uncultured Acidimicrobiia bacterium
CAATGCCCGGCGGAACCCGCAGTTCCTCGACATTGAGGAGCGGCTTGATGCGCCGGACAATCGCGTTTCCGTCGTAGACGGCGACGACACCCGGGCTCTGTAGAGCTGCCGAGATGTCGATGGAGTGGATGCGGGCGTGGGCAAGGGGACTGCGCAGGAACGCAACCTCGAGAGCGCCGGGCAGTTCGAGATCGTCGACGAATCGCGCGTCGCCTCGCAAGAGGCGGTCGTCTTCGACTCGCGGTCGAGACTGTCCGATGAACGGAGCACCCATCTCGCTGGTCGACTCAGCCATGAGCGCCCCCTGGTTCGAACCCGAAGGCCTGGCGGGCGGCCCGACGGATGTTGACATAGCCGGTGCACCGACAGAACGAACTGTCGAGCTGCTCTTCCAATTCGGCTTCGAGCACTTCGCGGCCCGTGTCCTCGGCCTCCTCGGCGAACGCGGTGAGCGAGCAGAGGAACCCTGGCGTGCAGAAACCGCATTGCAGACCGTGCTGGTTGGTGAACGCCTCCTGGATCGGGCTGAGCGGACCACCTGGTTCAGCCAGGCTCTCGACCGTGCGGATCTCTCGACCATTGGCTTGGGGGGCCAGCATCAGGCAAGAACGCACCGCCAAGCCATCCACAAGGATGGTGCACGCTCCGCACGACCCCTGTTCACAGCCAAGGTGGGTCCCCGTTAGTCCGACGCGGTGGCGAAGAAAGTCGGCAAGCAACAGGCGAGATTCGACCTCGGCCTCGATCTGGCGGCCGTTGATGTTCACCCGAATCTGATGACGGGCGGTTGGTTCGGCCGCCGGTGGCGGAACGATCGAGGACGGTGCGACAGACGATGGTGCGACAGACGATGGTGCGACAGACGATGGTACGACGGCAGGGTTCGCAGGTGTACTCGTCATCGGTCGGTCTCCGTTCTCGCCCGCTGGTGTGCTTGGCTGGCGGCCTCGATCAACAGCTTGGTCATCAGCGTTCGCCGACTTGCTGCCGAGGCGTGGATGTCGCCGGTTGCGTCGAGGGATTCGACTGTGGCTGCGGCCGCTTGCTCGAGGTCGCCGGCACCGGCACCGGCGAGCAATGCCTCCTCTACAGCCGTTGCCTGCATCGGGCATCCGCTGGACCCGAACATCACGACCCGAGCGGCAGAGTGAATCGGGTCGAACGCGCAGGCCACCCCGGCCAGTGCGAAGTCACCCGGGCGCACTGCAAATTCCTGGAACGCCCAGCCAGAAGGTTGAGCGGGAAACTCAACAGACACGAGCAGTTCGTCTGGAGCAAGCGACGTCGAGAACGGGCCCGTGAACAACTCGTCGGCTGCAACGCGTCGGCTCCCGTTGGCGGACCGCGCGACAACCTCGGCGCCGAGCGCCATCGCCACGGCCGGCAACTCGGCCTGAGGGTCGTTGTGAGCGAGGCTGCCACACACGGTGCCCCGGTTGCGGATCTGCGCATGACCGATGTGCCGTAGGGCATCGGTCAGTAGCGGCCAGCGCCGTCCCACCCCGGCATCGTCGAGGACAGATTGCTGGGTGACGGCGGCTCCAATCTGCAGATGGTGGTCCGACAGCTCGATGGTGCCGAGTTCGTCGATACGGCCGATGTCGATCAACAGTTCAGGGGAGCCGAGGCGGAGGTTCAGGATAGGGAGCAGCGACTGCCCGCCAGCGAGGATCCGGCTGTCGCGTTCGTCGGTGAGCAGTGCCACCGCATCCTCGACCGAGGTTGCCGCGATGTAGTCGAAGGGAGGCGGTTTCATTGGCGGCTCCGGGGCAGGTGACTGTTGTGCAGTAAATTAGCTCAAGTTCGAGAGAATTTCCACGTCGTCTCGGGCCCATGCTCGAATCACCACGCCTCAAGCACGTCCGGTGGTACGCGTCGTCCCAGAACGTGAACTCTCGATCGTTGACTGCGGTTGTCAGTGTCGCCCTGCATCCGTGGCGGACTTCCGTGGACGCGCACGAAACGCGCACAGGATCTGCCCAGTCGGTTCACCAGCGTGCGATGCACCGAACGCCTCGACGAGATCGGGGCAGGCCCATCGGTCGGCACCGTTGCGGACTCTTTCCACAAGGCCCTGGCCGCGACTACCAACGGTCTCCACGATGCCGAACGCGTCTGCGGCCCCGACACTCCCGCGGTGTGGGACGACGTCGACCAGCTCGAGCTGGAGACCCTCGGCTGGGTTCTCTGGTTCAACGAGGACCGGTTCCACGGCCACTGCGATGATGTGCCGCCTGCAGAGGTGGAAGCAGCGTTCCACGCTGCCCGACAGACCGACCTGCCGGGGTTGGAGACCAATGGCCCGAGTCTCCATCAGACCCGGGCGATTCAGGTCGTCCGCTTGGACAACCAATTGAGCGGCGACTCCGGCTTCGAATGGTGTGGTTCAGGGGCGACGGCCGATCGGGTGCATCGTGGCTCGATGGAAGTCAACAGTGCCGGCTCCCTTGAGCACCATCTCATAGAACGACCAACCTTGTTGCGTGCGACGAAGCTTCGTGTGGTACTGCCCCCACAGGTGGCCATCGGGTGAACCATCCACGTAGCGGTGCCACGCATAGACATACGCAATCAGGGTTGCTTCATCGCCATCGATCGTCGCCATCGGATTCGTGATGTGATGGCTTGTCGCGGCAAACGTCTCAACGAGCCCGATCGCCATTGCCTCGGCCAGAGCGGTGCGGCCCTCGATGTTGTCCATTTCGGGGCCGTAGTCGACCAACGCGTCTTCGCTGAAGAGGGCAGCGGCCGCATCTGGCTCGTTTCGATCAAAGTGATACGCATACCGATACAACGCATCGATGATCTGAAGACGGTCTTCCTGCCCTGACATGCGATTCCTCCAACAGGTCTGCGGCTTCA
>CALACD010000304.1 GCA_937890445.1 uncultured Acidimicrobiia bacterium
TCGGAGATCACGTCGCGCTATGTCGCGTGGGAGCAGCAGCAGCAGACCGGCCCGAGGGCCCTCCGCTTCGGCCACGGCAACCGCTCGATTCAACCGGACCACTGCCGATCCGGTGCGCTCCTCGAGTTCGGCATACCGGCTGGCGATCGACATCCAATCGGTATCGGACGCAGAAGGTGCCTTTGCGTGTTCGGCAGCGATCAAGGCTTGGAGCCGAAGCTCCTCGCCATACCCCCGGGACGTGCGAAGACCTGCCACCAATGCCAGGCCGGCCCGAATCTCCTCGTGGTTCCACACCGACCGGTCCTGTTCGACCAGGGTCACCAGACGACCATTGCGGGTCCGTGCCCGCCGACGAGAATGCTGCATCAGAAGCAGCGCCAGCAGTGCTCGAACCTGAGGCGCGTCGGGCACGAGACGATGAAGCACCTTCGCCAGTTCGACCGCTTCCTCCGCAAGATCGCTTCGCACCAGATCGGGACCTGATGCCGGCGCATAGCCAGCAGTGAAGGCCAGGTAGATCGTTCTGCAGACTTCGTCCAGGCGCGTGTGCAGCTCGTCGGCAGCAGGTGCACCCAGCGGTATTCCAACCGCGACGATCTTCTTCTTGGCCCGGGTCAAGCGGGCCGCCATCGTCGGCGTTGCCACCAGGAACAGCTTGGCGATCTGTTCGGTCGAGGTCCCGATCACCAGGCGTAGGGCCAGTGCAGACCGTGATTCGCTCGGCAGCGCCGGGTGACAACAGAGCAAGATCATCTGTAGTCGCTCGTCGCCCACGACGTCGCCGGCATCGACGGGAGGTGCCCAATCGGAGCGGACCGCCAGCAGCGGGGCTTTGCGTCCGGCCACCTCCTCGGCCCGAAGGCGACCCAGTACCTGGCGATGGGCGGTGGTCAGCAGCCAGGCCGCTGGATTGTCGGGAACCCCTCCGACCGGCCACGAGTCGGCCGCCCGAGCAAAGGCCTCGGCCAAGGCATCCTCCGCGAGGTCCAGGCGACGAGACCGGACCACCAACAGAGACAGGAGGCGACCCCACTCCGATCGATGGATGGACCCGAGGTCGGTCTCAGGGGGTCTCGAGGATGGGTCGGATGTCGATGTCATAGGCGGGAAGAATTCGGCACAGGTCGATCACGGTGTCCAGATCCGATGCCTCGAGAACGTAGTAGCCGCCGATCTGCTCCGCCGCTTCGGCAAAGGGTCCGTCGGTGATCGCCAGCTCTCCGCCGCGAGTGCGCAACGTCGTCGCCATCGTTCCATCTCCCAGGGCCTCGCCACTCAACAGTTCGACGCCGGGCCGAGCCTGGCACGCCTCGTCGAACGCCATGTGTTGCGCCATTCCTGCATCTTGCTCTTCGGGGGACAGCGCGTCCCACGCTGGCATCTCGCCGTACCCGGCGAGGAGAACGAAGTACTTCATCGACCACTCCCTATCTGTCTCTGCATCGATGACCACCATCGACAGCACCATGACGCGTCGAGCGAACCGAATTCGACAATCCGAGACAGATTCTTCTCGATACGGGCGGATCTGGTCAGTCGTCGTGGTCCCGCCTCGGATGATCCGGGAGGACGGGGCGGAGCATCAGGAGCGACAGCCAATCACCAGAGTCGTCATCTCGTCCACCACGGTGGACGACTGCTCGACCTCGGAACCTCGGTCGTCGAGCATCGACGACAGTTCGTCGACCGAGCGTGACCGATGATCGGGAACGAAGACCGCATGCTGCAGTGACCACGCCGCAGCGTGGGCGCCGCTCCCGACCATGAAGTCGTGGATCGCGATCCAGCGGACATCTCGCTCGACCAGATCGTCGAGCAACGGTTCATGGGTATCGCCCGGTATCGATGAGAACAGGTAACTGAGTACAGCCCCGTCATACTGAACACCATTCGTGTCGGTCGGCCACGTCGCTGAATCGAGCGCATTGCCGGATACGAACGATACGCGATCGTTGACCGGCGGCGCCGAGTCGACGACGGCGCCGAGATCCACGACGTCGACGTCGACATCGTGGTGCTTGACGATCGATCGTGCGACGGCGCCCCAGCCCCCGCCCAAGTCCAGGACTCGACCATCGGGGCTCGGTAGCGACGCGGCAATTGCTTTCGCCGGGCCCAGAGACCCTGCGTACTGCGAGGCCTGATACGCCTCGGCTTCGGCCGCATCGGCGAACCAACCCTCGTAGCCGACTCTGCTGTCGGGGTCCAGCAAGACGTCGGCGAGCACATTGGTTTCACCGACTCCCAGCGTCATCCTGGGCGCCATCTGTTGGAGTATCTGTCCCCCGAGGTAGTCGGCGTAGGAGTTGTCGCCAACGAGCAGGCGCTCCATCGACTCGGGCATCTGCCAGGTCGCCTCCTTCTGCTCCACGAATCCTTGTTCGGCCAGGACGTGTAACCAGGTATCGACCAGATCCGGATCGGGATAGGTGTCCGTCAGATCGGCCGACGAGGCGGGGAGTCGGTCGAAGAGGCGTTGCTCGCAAGCAGTCAGCAGCGCCCATGAGGCGATGTAGCCATACCCGGTCTCGTTGACTTTCCGTGCCGCAGCCGTGAGGTCCATCGCTCGACCATCGCGGATGCCCGCGGCCCCGTCAACCGAGTCAGCTCCGATCGGTCGCGTTCGCGTGCTCCCCGACGGCTGTCGTTGGTCACGAACGTCGCGTAGCATCTTCGGCACGTCGATCCAAGGAGCCGGCCATGACCGTCTTGCACCCTCGAGGAGTCAATCATCTCGCCATCGCGACCCGCGACATCAAGATGCAACTCGAGTTCTGGTGCGACCTTCTCGGTTGTCCACTCAAGGCCCTCTACTGGATGCATGGGCTCGAGGGGGCGTTCCACGGTTTCATCGAACTCTCCGAGGACAGCTACATCGCGTTCGTCCAGACGCCGGACGTTCCCGACCGGGTGGAGTACGGGGTCACCCATGCCCCGGACCTGACGGCGCCCGTCGCAGCCGGCCTCATGCAGCACCTTGCCCTCCACGTCGACTCCTTCGACGAGCTCCTCACCATGCGGGATCGCCTTCGCAGCCGAGGACTACAAGTGCTCGGGCCCATCGACCACGGGTTCATCCAGTCGATCTACTTCTCGGGGCCCGAAGGCTTGAATCTCGAGATCGCCTGCGGCACCGACATCCCGGCCGAGGAATGGATCGACCCCGAAGTCCAGGGACTGTGCAACATCAGCGACGATGAACTCGCCGCTTTCAAGCGTCCTGCCTCGTTCGAACGTCCGGCCCGACCCGTGCCCCAACCGGTGTTCGACCCGAGCCTTCCCCATTGGCACTACCCGCCCGGGGTACGGGAGAAGATCATGGGCCGCAGCGACGCCGACGTCTGGGCAAGACTCAGTGAGACCACACCGCCCGTCACCGCTGGCTGACGACTCTCGACCTTATCAAACTCTTGACTCGATCCAGAATTTCTGCTTAGCTCTCGAATTGTGACCACCGAGCCGGATCTGGCGTCCACACCCCGTGATCCTCTCCTGCCGACGGACGTCGAGCAGCAGTTGAGGCGCTGCGGGCTCCAGGTCACGGCGCAGCGACTGGCGATCATGGAAGCAGTCAGTGGCAGTTCCCATGCCACCACCGAGGAACTGACCGAGATCGTTCGACGCAAGATCGGTTCCATTTCTCGACAAGCCGTCTACGACACCCTCGGTGTCTTCGCCGAGAAGAAGTTGATTCGACGGATCCAGCCCATGGGTTCGGCGGCACGCTACGAGGACCGGGTCAACGACAACCACCATCACCTGGTCTGCCGCGTCTGCGGCCTCATCTTCGATATCGACTGTGCTGTCGGGTCGACCCCCTGTCTTGCCGCTGTCGACGAGCACGGGTTCGAGATCGATGAGGCCGAGGTGGTGTACTGGGGCCGATGCCCCGACTGTCGCACCGATCCCGAAACGAGCTGACGAAACACTCTCCTTCTTTCTCGTTCCTCCCCTTCTTGTTCCATCCCTTTCCATCCCAATCCAACAACCAACCAACCCGACCCGCAGGAGTCAAAAAGCAACATGACTGACGAAGCAAAATGCCCGGTTCTCCACAACGACCACTCAGCCAGGGGCAGCCAGGCCAACCAGCACTGGTGGCCGAACCAGTTGAACTTGAACATCCTCCATCAGGGTTCGGCCAAGTCCGATCCGATGGGCGAGGATTTCGACTACGCGGCCGAGTTCGCCACGCTCGACCTCGCAGCGTTGAAGGCCGACCTCACCACGCTCATGACCGACTCGAAGGATTGGTGGCCCGCCGACTACGGCCACTACGGCCCGTTCTTCATTCGGATGGCCTGGCATTCGGCCGGCACCTACCGCACCCACGATGGTCGCGGCGGTGGCGCGTCCGGTACCCAACGCTTTGCTCCGCTGAACAGTTGGCCCGACAACGGCAACCTCGACAAGGCCCGAGCACTTCTCGAGCCCATCAAGAAGAAGTACGGCCGCAAGATCTCGTGGGCCGATCTCATGATTCTCACCGGCAACGTTGCACTCGAGTCGATGGGCTTCAAGACCTTCGGGTTCGCCGGTGGCCGCGAAGACGTGTGGGCTCCCGAAGAGGACATCTACTGGGGCCCGGAGAACGTCTGGCTCGACGATGAGCGCTACAGCGGCAACCGCCAGCTCCAAGAGCCCCTCGGCGCCGTGCAGATGGGTCTCATCTACGT
>CALACD010000305.1 GCA_937890445.1 uncultured Acidimicrobiia bacterium
GGCCGAGATGCCGACGGACAGATCGGCGGCATGCGAGAGCGACTCCTGCGTCGCCAGTTGCTGGGCCCAGGCCCGCGACGGGGTGACCAGTTCATCGTGGATCTGCAGTGGTTCGAGACCCTCCGAGACCCTGAGCTCGTTGATCAGTTCCACGAAGCGGGCTTCGTCGTCGGGTTCTGCCGCCGATACCGGTGAGATCGGTGCACCGGGCAGCCCCATCATCGTGATGACCATCAGGAGGAAGGTCAGCAGCGATCGGGAGATGGGTGAGCGGCGTGACGACAAGTCGGTCCCTTTCGGCGGAGGGCTGGCACGAGGCACGTGCACGAAGATCTACGGCTTCGGGGTCGTCGGACTTGAGTGCTCGAGCAAAGGCGACGAGCCCGCGACCGATGTGCTGAACTGCCAGGGTGAATCTTGCCCAGCACTTTCCGGCAGCCCCCATGGATCGAGCTGCGCTCATCGTTGCTGAGCGAACAACCACGTACCGGCAGTTGGCACAACGGGTGGAACGTTGGACGAGTGCGCTGGTGGCAGCGGACCTGGCAGCTGGTGAACGCATCGTGCTGCTGGCCGGCAACGACGAGGTGTTCGTCATCGGGTATCTGGCCGCGCTGCGAGCCGGTCTCGTCGTCATACCTCTCAATCCTCACGTCCCGGGTCCCGAGCTGGAGCGAGAGCTCGCGGTGCTCGATGCCCGGGCCGCGATCGTGGGCGTCGAGGCCCGAATGTTGTGGGCTGCCGTCGGCGCCGGCCGCGAGTTCGGAATCGAGGTCGATTTCGTCGCCGAACCGTCGTCGACATCGTCCGAGGCCGTCACGATCGTGACGCTCGATCGGCTCGCGGAAGAACGAGAGGGCGTCGCTGCGGCCACTCCGACAGTAGAGCGCGAGGACGGCGATCCGGCCGTTCTGCTGTTCACGTCAGGGACGTCGGGAACGTCGAAACCGGCCGTTCTCACTCATGGGAACCTGTGGGCCAGCGTCCGGTCGTTGCTCGATCTCCCTGATGTGGATCTGTCTGACCATCATCGGGCGCTGGCGGTGATTCCGCTGTTCCATGTGTTCGGACTCAGCGTCATCATCAATCTGGGGTTGACGATCGGGGCCACGCTCGTCCTGGAGGATCACGTCTCTCCACAGAGGACGGCCTCGTTGGTGCGGGACCACGAGATCACCCTGTTGCTCGGACCCCCGACCATGTGGGCTGCGTTCGTGGCCGATGAGACCGTGGCGGGCGATGATTTCGCTTCGGTGCGACTGGCCGTGTCCGGGGCGGCAAAGCTCGACGCTCGGGTCTGGTCGTCGATGTGGGATCGCTTCGGTGTCGATGTTCGGGAGGGGTACGGTCTGACCGAAACCTGCGCGACGGTGTCCTCTGCGGCTGGGGTCGACTGCCCACCTGGTTCGGTTGGTCTTCCACTGCCCGGCGTCGAGCTGCGAATCGTCGACACCGAAGGACGCGACGTGTTGGTCGGCGACACGGGAGAGATTCTGGTCCGCGGCCCGATGGTGTCGCCCGGGTACTGGGTCGATGGTGCCGTGACCAGGCAGGCGCGTACGGAGGACCATTGGTTGCGAACCGGTGATCTGGGGATCGTCGACGACAACGGACACGTCTCGGTCGTGGATCGCATCAAGGATCTCATCATCGTGTCCGGCTTCAACGTCTATCCCGGTGAAGTCGAGGCTGTCATCGCCGGTCACCCCGATGTGGCCGCCGTCGGCGTGGTCGGCGAGCCCGATGACGAACACGGCGAGCAGGTCGTGGCCTATGTGGTTGCGGTGCCGGGTGGGGCCCAGGACTCGGATGCACTTCGACGGTACGCCAGCGATCGACTGGCTCGGTACAAGGTTCCCCGCCGTGTCGAGTTTCTCGATGAGCTCCCGATCGGCGCGATCGGGAAGCTGCACCGTCGAGAGCTTGGTCCCGAGCGCTCGTGAACTTGTGAAATGAGCTCGTGATCCCTACCCTCGTCCGTTGTGCACGGCACCGAGAAGGAGCGAGAACGAGTCTCGGGCGCAACCGTGGGTCGTATGCCCACGTACCTGAGTGCCTTGGTGGATCTCGCCGCCGAGGAGTACCCCCACGTCTCGTCGGACCATCTGGCTCGGCTGGTGGGGGCCAACCCGGCGACGGTGCGACGCGATCTCGCCGCGCTGGACATCTCGGGAACGCGGGGTTTGGGGTACGACGTCAAGTATCTGCTGCACGAGATCAGCGTCGCCTTGGGCCTGAGTCAGGACTGGGGCGTGGTCATCGTGGGTGCGGGCAACCTGGGACGCGCCCTGGCCAACCACGAAGGCCTCACGCAGCGGGGCTTCCCCGTTCGGGCAATTCTGGACATCGACCCAGCGCTCGTCGGGCAGTCGGTAGGTGAGCTGTCGGTGGAGCATGTGGACGATCTCGGTGCCATCGTTGCTGACCGGGGCGTTTCTGTCGGGGTCATCGCCACCCCGGCTCAGGAGGCGCAACGGGTGGCCGATCTCCTGGAATCGGTCGGTATCCGATCGATCCTCAATTTCACCTCGACCGCTCTGGTCCTCGACGAGCAGGTCCAGGTTCGTCGTGTCGACCTGGCCACAGAACTCCAGATCCTGAGCTTCTACCAAACACGTACCAGCGCGGCCCGCGCCGGGACCGGGCTGCCGTTGGAGGGCTCGGATGGGTCGTGACACATGACATCTCTGCTCAACTCGTCAAACGCTGCTCTCAAGGGAAACAATGTGCTGGACACTAGGGTTACCAACGCTCCTCGCCCCGACCGAACCGATCGCCTCATGACCAACCCCCGCTCTCTCACGCTTCGTTCGGTTCGCCTCACCTCCTGCCGGTGGTCCTGCCAGTGACCGTCATTTCGCTCGAGCTGGCTCACGACAAGACTCCCGAGGCGATCCTCGGTCGCATGGCCATCCCGGCCGACCTGGTGACCAAGGCGCTGACCGAGATCGTCTCACAGCCGGTGGTCAACGAGGCCGTTGTCCTTTCGACCTGCAACCGCACCGAGATCTACGTCGATGCCGAACGCTTCCACGATGCCTATCGCGAGGTCCGTGACGCGCTGGGACTGATCACCGCGGTTGCCGTGGACGACTTCGTCGACTTCCTGACCGTTCGCTACAGCGACGAAGCGATCGAACATCTCTTCGCCGTCACCGCCGGACTGGAATCAGCGGTACTCGGTGAGCACGAGATCCTCGGACAGGTGCGCGGCGCATGGGAGACGGCCCGAGTCGAGGGTACGTCGGGAACCGTCCTCGACCCCCTCTTCCATCACGCGTTGATCGGAGGCAAGCGAGTCCGCACCGAGACCGCCATTGGACGTTCGACCGCCTCGCTGTCCCACGCTGCGGTCAACCTCTTGACCGAACGCATCGGCTCACTGGAGGGCAGGCGCCTCCTGCTCGTCGGCGCCGGCGAGGTCGGAGCCGGTGTCGTCACTGCTATTCGACGGCACGCCATGGTCGACTTCCACGTGGCCAACCGGACACCCGACCGGGCCGCCGAGCTGGCTGCTGCACTCGACGGATCGGTCGTGCCCTTCGCCGACCTGGGCGAGGCCGTTGCCTCTGCCGATGTGGTGATCACGGCAACCGCATCGAGCGAACCGGTGATCACCGCCCGCATGGTGGGTGATCGACCGGTGCTCATCTTCGACCTGGCCATGCCGGCCGACGTCCACGCCGACGTCGCCGAGCTCGTC
>CALACD010000306.1 GCA_937890445.1 uncultured Acidimicrobiia bacterium
ATCATTCCCCGCTCGGTTTCCCTCACCGACTCGACCTCCACCGACTGCACCTCCACCTACTCCACCGAGAGCACCTCCAGCGGCTCCTTGGCGTCGATGGGCAAGGTCGCGTTGCTGTCGGTGGTTCTGGTCCTGGTGGGGACGGGGTGCACGGGCGAGGTGGCGACACCGATCGATCTGAACTCGACGACCACGTCGCTCGATGTGGCCGGGCTGGCCGTGTCGAGTGACGCGACCAACGCAGCATCGAATCAAATGGTCCTGGACCTGGCCCGACAGCAGTGCTTCGATGATCTCGAGGCCGCCGAGGGGATCATCCGAATCGTCGACCCTCGAACCGACCAGGTGGTCAACGAGGTCGTCATCGACTGTACCGAGGCTCGAGCGGCCGCCGACAGCACCAGCGAGTGAAGCCAGTGTCAGGTCACGAACCGTAGGCCCAGCCAGGCAGCGCCGATGCCGAGGACGAGCGATGACATCAGATGGAGGAGCGCATCTGGTCTGCGGCCGTCCCGAGCGAGCCGGGTGATCTCGAAGGCCAGGGTCGACCATGTCGAGAACGAGCCGAACAGGGCCACTCGGATCAGGATGTCCGCATCGCCGTCGAGAGAATTGCAGACCCCGACCGCGAACGAGGCCACGGTGTTGGCCATCAGTGTCCCGAGCGGGAGGCGTTGGTTCCAACGTGCTGCCAGCAGCCAACGCCCCAAGGCCCCGATCCCAGCGGTGCTGACGAAGAGGACGGCGATCATGGCGACTCTCGGGTTCGGTCGGCCTGGACCATCACCGCGGCCCGATGGCCCAGAAGGCTTCCGATGATGGTCACCGTGACCGTGAACACCACCAGCCCGAGGGCCGTCCCGGGCGAGCCGTGGTCGAGGCGGCGGGCGACGTCCAGGGCGAAGGACGAAAAGGACGTGAGTCCGCCTGCGACGCCGATCACCAGAAACGACCAAACCGGGGATGACATCTCCCAACCCCACCCAGCCAGCCACCCGACCAGGGCGGCGCCGATCAGATTGACCGCGGCCAGGACGACCGATCGCCCATCCCCGGTGGTTGCCGATTCGCCCCACCAACGAAGTGACGCCCCGATCATGGCGCCGACTGCGATGAGAACCGTCGGCGGCCAACGGTCGGCGAAACGCTGCTGAAGGGCAGGAACGTCGGAGGCGGGAGGCACGGGCTCAGTCTGCCCCGGCGTCGTGGGCATCGATAGGCTCATCGGGTGGCAACTTCTCCCGATCACGATCTCGGCGTGGCATCCTTTGGATCCTTCGCCGACGGCACCACCCGTCTCGAGCGACGATGGAGGGCCGTGCAGCCAGTGGCAGCTCTCCTGTTGGTCCACGGGATCGGGGAACACAGCGGCCGTTACGAGCAGGTCGGGATGGCCCTGAGCGACGCTGGGATCGATGTGCTGGCCTACGACCAACGCGGCTTCGGCCAATCGGGAGGTCGGCGGGCCTTCGTCACGACGTTCGACGACTACGTCGATGACCTGATCGAGATGCTCGAGGCCCGACGCAGCCTCGGCGTGCCGGTTGTGGTCTTGGGTCACTCGCTGGGCGGGTTGATTGTTGCCCGAGCGCTGTCGTCGGGCCGAGTCCACCCCGACCTGGCCGTGCTGAGCGCTCCCGCTCTGGCGGCCGAGATCCCCGGGTGGCAGCGCGTCCTGGCACCAGTGCTGGGTCGAGGTCTGCCCAAACTCTTCGTCCCGGCCAAGTTG
Organism: uncultured Acidimicrobiia bacterium; assembly: GCA_937890445.1. Classification (GTDB taxonomy): domain Bacteria; phylum Actinomycetota; class Acidimicrobiia; order Acidimicrobiales; family SZUA-35; genus JAHECQ01. The sequence goes on from CALACD010000306.1 coordinate 1,730, forward strand.
GACGGTGAGCTGCTGTCACGCGATCCGGAGGTGCAACGGCGATATGTGGATGACCCGCTGGTCATCGCAGGTGCAACCGCCGGGCTGGGGCAGGAGATCCTGCGAACCATGGAGGAGACCTCGGCGGCCATCGATCGCATTTCGGTCCCCACCTATGTGCTGCATGGCGAGGCCGATCGATTGGTTCCACTGCGAGCTTCGGATGGTCTGGCCGCTCTGCCGAACGTGGAACGACGCGTTTGGAAGGGGCTCCGTCACGAGTGCTTCAACGAACCGGAGCACAAGGCGGTGATCGCCGAGATGATCGAGTGGATCCTCGCCAGCGTCGCTCAGGCTGGATCTTCGACGTAGCCGATCCCCTCGACCCATCGTCGGGGCCCCGCTGGCGGCTGCTCGGCATGGCCGGGATGCTCGGCTGCCGGTCGAGTCGTCTGGCCGGGGTGCGCGGTCGGAAGCACCTGCGTCGGCTCCGGTACCGGGCCGGCGGGTGGTCTGTGTACGGGTGGGCTCTGTGCGGGTGGGCTCTGTGCAGGTGGGCTCTGTGCAGACGGCGGAGCCTCTGGCTGGTACGGGGTCGGAACCTGACCCGAGCGGATGTTCGAGGTGGTTCTGCCGGTGGATCGCCGAACCGATCGACCTGCCGGATCGGCCCCGGCCGGTGTCGGCTGCAGAAGCCGTGCCGGCTGGCGGGCGGCCACACTCGACCACAGGAACGACAACCCGAGCAAGAGCACTCCGAACACCGCCATTGCGATGGCCGGTTGGATCATGGCGCCGAAGAAGACATCGATGACGGCGGCCACGATGGCGGTCGACGTGGGCGCCACCGTCTTGGCCAGGAACGGGATTCCGTAGCCGACCACAAGCCAGAACGCAGCGGTGCCGAACGCCCAGGTCGACACACGACGCAGCACGGCGGGACGATTCTTGGCCACGACCAGGGCTGTGGTGGCTCCGGCGACCGCCAGCAGCGCCAGCACCAGGGTGAAGCGTTGCACGGTTCGGCGAACGGTCCCCAGCCACGAGAGTCCTCCCGTCGGCAACTCGATGATGACGGGAGGTGCCGCCGGTACCACCGACTCGAGTTCGGGTCGCAACTGGATGAGCGAGTCACGGGTCGCCGCTCCCAGCGCCGTGGCGTCGATGGCGACAGGCTCGGCGTTGCCCTCCAACGCGTTCTGGTGAACTCGGACGACGCCGTCGCGTAGCAAGGCATCCACCCGGGGATCCTCCAGCGCTCGATCGGCGGCCAACTCGAGATCCTGGCGGGGGATGGGGACATTGGCCGGAAGAGCGGCGCCGAGTCCGTCGGAAAGACGGCCCACCAGGGCAGCGCGCAAGGTCTCGTTGTCGAGGATCTGATCGGCGAGACGTTCCGAGCGGCCGGGGTCCAGCACGGTGCGACCCATGACGAAGCCAGCCCAACTGACCGAGGCGACGACAAGTGACAACCCCAGGATCAGACCGGCGAGACCTCTGCGCATCCCACCAGTGTCGCGCTGACGAGGATCGAACGGAGGTAGCGTCGCAAAATGCGAGCGGTCGATGCCCTGATTCTCTTCGGCGGTGGTGTGTTCGCCGGGGTGATCAATGCAATGGCCGGCGGAGGTTCGTTGTTGACGGTTCCCCTCCTGGCCATTGCCGGCGTCGAGGGTCTGGTGGCCAACGGGACGAATCGGGTCGCGGTCGTGATCCAGAATCTCAGTTCCGGCTATGGCTACGCCCGCCGCGGTGCGGTGAATTGGTCCGAGACGACCAGAATTCTGGTGCCGACCCTTGTCGGGGGCTTCGTTGGTGCCGTGGTCGTGTCCGGATTCGACGATGCGGTGTTCGAGCGGCTGTTCGGGTTCCTGATGATCCCACTTCTGGGTCTCTCGTTGTGGAAGAAGCCGAAGATCGATGCACCACAGAAACCGTGGCCCTTGTGGGTCGTCATGCTGGTCTTCTTTGCCATCGGACTCTATGCCGGTGCCATCCAGGCCGGCGTCGGACTGATTCTGCTGCTCGTGCTGAGTCGGGCCGGCTTCGACCTGGTGACGGCGAATGCGACCAAGACCGTCGTCATTCTCGGCGTGTCGTTGACCGCCCTGGTCATCTTCATCTCGAAAGGTCAGGTCCGTTGGCTGCCGGCCCTGGTGCTGTCGGCAGGGAGCGCGGTCGGGGGATATGTCGGCTCGCAGATCGCGGTCGAGGGAGGCGAGAAGGTCATCAAACCGGTCCTGGTCGTTGCGGTCTTCGCCTTGGCCGGACGCATGATCGGTCTGTACTGAGCCACCGCAGCAACCACCACCGCAGCAAGCCGGCCAGCGCTGCGGCAGCAAGCCAGTGCTGTAGCAGCCAGGGTTACAGCAACCAGTAGGGATGCTTCGAGGTGTCGCTCGGGGTGGTGAGGATCTCGGGCCCATCGTCGGTGACGTGGATCGTGTGTTCGAACTGGGCGGTCCGGCTCTTGTCCGATGTGACCGCCGTCCAACCATCGGACCACATCTGTGCTCGCCACGAACCAGCGGTGATCATGGGCTCGATCGTGAAGGTCATGCCCGGTTCGATGACGTCGTCGAGGCGAGGGTGGTAGTAGTGGCAGATCTGGAGATCGGTGTGGAACTGTTCACCGATGCCGTGGCCCACGAAGTCGCGCACGACGCCGAATCCGTGCGCTTCGGCGTGTGTCTGGATGGCTCGGCCGATGTCGTTGATCCGGTTACCGGGTACTGCGGCCTGGATGCCGAGCGCCGTGCATTCCTTGGTGACTCGTACGAGCCGTTGAGACAACTCGTCCACGTCGCCCACGAAGAAGGTGGCGTTGGTGTCGCCATGCACACCCTCCTTGAACAGAGTGACGTCGCAGTTGACGATGTCGCCGTCGCGAAGGGTTCGATCGTCGGGGATACCGTGGCAGATCACTTCGTTGACCGAGGTGCAGACCGATTTCGGGAACGGATTCGGTCCACCCGGGTACATCAAGGGGCTGGGATAGGCGCCATGGGCCAGCGAGGCTTCGTGGACGGCGATGTCGATGTCCTCGGTCGTGATCCCGGGCCGGATGATGTCGGCCAGCGAGGCCAGGGTGTCGGCTGCGTCCCGTCCGGTGCGGCGCATGCGTTCGATGATCTCGGGCGACTTGACCTGTGGCTCGTCCCAGCGTTCGACCGACGTCCCGTCGGCCCACGTCGGCTTGGCGATCGAGTCGGGCACCTGGCGAATCGCGGAGATTCGGCCCTGACGGACGGGATCGGTCGAGACCTTGTGGCAGCGCTTGTACTTCTGGCCGCTACCGCACCAGCAGACCTCGTTTGCCTTGGGAAGGACTCGCATTCTCCCAGTGTAGGACGTCGAGGAAGCGGTCATCTGGGTCGCTGTCCGCTCGGGCGCTATTCTGTTGTCCGTGACACTTCGCGTACTGGTAGCCAAGGTTGGACTCGATGGACATGATCGCGGGGTCAAAATCGTTGCCCGCATCTTGCGTGATGCCGGGATGGAGGTCGTCTACACCGGACTTCGACAGACGCCCGAGATGGTGACGGCCACTGCGATCGACGAGGATGTCGACGTGATCGGGCTCTCCATGCTCTCGGGTGCACACATGGCTCTGGCTCCTCGTGTGGTGTCGCTGCTCCGGGAAGAAGGGTCCGACATTCCGGTCGTGGTCGGAGGAATCATCCCCAATCGAGATCTCCAGCCGCTGCTCGACGCCGGTGTTGCCTGTGTCTTGCATCCCGGCGCCTCGGCCCACGAGGTGGCCGAGGCGGTCCGAGGTGCAGCCGCTGCGGTCGATTGATCCTGCGGTTGATTGATTCGTGCCAATGGTCGTCGATCACCAATGATCAGCGACGGCCCTAGATCGCTGCCTGCTCTTCCCAACGGCCGAATTCGACCTCGAGTGCTCCGATGATCTCGCCGACGGTGGCATAGTTCCGCACCGCGTCGAGGATCGGCACCATGGTGTTGGTCTCGGGGTCGGCGGCGGCCGCCGTCACTGCAGCCAGGGAGGCTTCGACCCGGGTGTTGTTTCGATCGTGCTTCACACCAGCCAGTCGCTTCAGCTGACGTTCCTCGACCTCGGGGCCGATGTAGAGGATGTTGCCTTCCCCTTCGTCGCCATCGGTGAACGCGTTCACGCCGACCATGGTGCGGGTGCCGTCGTTCAACTTGCGTTCGAAGGCGTAGGCCGAGTCCGCGATTCGGCCCTGGAACCAGCCGTCTTCGATGCCCTGGTAGGTGCCCTCGAGCATGGACCCGTTGCCCATCTCCAAGACCTTCTCGAAGATCTCCTCGGCCTGGCGTTCCATCTCGTCGGTCATGGCTTCGACGAAGTAGCTTCCGCCCAGCGGGTCGGCGACGTCGGCTACGCCGGTCTCGTGAGCCACGATCTGCTGGGTCCGCAGCGCAATACGGGCAGCCGACTCGGTCGGTAGTGCCAAGGCTTCGTCGTAGGAGTCGGTGTGCAGGCTCTGCGTGCCGCCGAGGGCACCGGCCAGAGCCTGGATGGCGACTCGAGCGATGTTGATCTCGGGTTGTTGGGCCGACAGGGAGACGCCGGCGGTCTGGGTGTGGAAACGAAGCTTCAAGGATCGTTCGTCCTTGGCGTCGAAGCGTTCCTTCATCCAGCGGGCCCAGATGCGCCGAGCGGCCCTCAGCTTGCCGATCTCTTCGAAGAAGTCGATGTGACTGTTGAAGAAGAACGAAAGCCGAGGTGCGAACTCGTCGACGTCGAGTCCGGCAGCCAGAGCCGCCTCCACGTAGGCGAACCCATTGCCGAGTGTGAACGCCAACTCTTCAGCCGCAGTCGATCCCGCCTCTCGGATGTGGTAGCCGGAGATCGAAATGGGGTTCCAGCGCGGCATCTCGGTCGAGCAGTACTTGACCATGTCGGAGATCAATCGCATAGATGGCCGAGGCGGGAAGATGTACTCCTTCTGGGCCTGATATTCCTTCAGGATGTCGTTCTGGATCGTGCCGGCCAGTGCGGCCTGAGCGGTGCCCCCCTTTTCGGCCACTGCGATGTACATGGCCAACAGGATGGGAGCCGGCGAGTTGATGGTCATCGAGGTCGAGACGGCGCCGAGATCGATGTCGGCGAACAGGTCCTCCATGTCGGCCAAGGTGTCGATGGCCACACCGGCCTTGCCCACTTCACCGAGCGAGAAGGGATCGTCGGAGTCCCGCCCCATCAGTGTGGCCAGATCGAAGGCGGTCGAAAGGCCGCCACCACCATTGGCCAGAATCTGCTTGAACCGAAGGTTGGTGTCCTCGGCTGTTCCGAAGCCGGCGAACATGCGCATCGTCCACAGGCGCGACCGGTACATCGAGGCGTGAATGCCCCGGGTGTAGGGGTACAAGCCGGGGAACTCACCGTCATCGGGTCCGTACACCGCCTCGACGGGAACTCCCGACATCGTTTCGAACAGTTCGCCGCGAAGGGGCGAAGCGTCGTAGTGGGCCTGCCAGGCATCTCGTGCGCTCATCCCAGCATTGTCGCACGGAATCGGCTCGATTCCGAAGTAGCGGCAGCGAGACCGATGGGAGACTTCAGTCGACGACGGTCGACGTCGATGACCTTGGGCATGGATCTCTACGACGTGTATCAACATCGGCAGATCAAGCGGGTGCAGCGTCAGTTGGGGATCGAGGCCAGCAGCACCGATCAACGCATGCGCAACACGCGCGACGAGATCGATCGACTGCACGACCGCATCGACCGATTGGTGCTGGTCAACGAGGCCATGTGGGAGTTGTTGTGTGAGTGCACGGGTCTGACCGAGGAACACCTTCGGCATCGGATGGAAGGGCTCGATCGGTCCGATGGGGCCGTCGATGGCCGGCGTCGACCTCAGGCCGCCGTTTGTGAGTGCGGTGCAATGGTGAACGCTCGAGCCAGGATCTGCCTGTTCTGCAGTGCCGATGCCCCGGCCCGGACCGCGTTCGATGGCCTCTGATCGAGTTGCACAGGACCGCCACCGGTGGAGGTCCGAGCCGGTAGGGTGAGAAGGGTGAACGCCTCGATGGAGGGGCGGTTGTTGGTTTCTCGCCCCGATCTCCACGATCCCAATTTCGACGGGACCATCACGCTCATTCTCGAGCACAATGAGGCTGGTGCTCTGGGGCTCGTCCTGAATCGTCCTTCGGAGTTGGCGGTGATCGATCCGTTTCCGATGTGGAGCGACCTGACAGCACAACCCGGTGTGGTGTTCTCGGGTGGGCCGGTCGAGCGTGACGCGCTGCTCGCACTCGGCCAGGGCTCGCGGTCGCCGGGAGACCTCCCCCTGGGTCTGCATTCGATCGACCTGGATGCCCAACCGGCGCTGGTGCAGGCATCCGGTATCGAGCGGCTGCGCCTCTTTGCTGGCTACGCCGGGTGGGGGAGCGGTCAGCTCGAGGGCGAATTGTCGAGCGGGGCCTGGTGGCTCACCGAGGCCGTGGCCGACGACGTCTTCCATGACGACCCAGCCGGTCTCTGGGCACGGGTCCTACGGCGCAGCGGTGGCGAGTTGGAGTGGTACGCACATTTCCCGTCCGACGCCAGCCTCAACTAAGAGCTCTCCGATCGGGGAATCATTCTGATCGGGGAATCATTCTGATCGGGGAATCATTCTGATCGGGAGAGTCTCAGAGTGAGGCGAGCTGCTCGAGAAGCTCCGGTGAGCGACGATCGATGCGGCGACCGGCACGGTCGGTGATGAACACCCAGATGACAAAGCCATAGACGGGCGCCAACGTCGCGGTCGCAATGCCGGCCGCCACGTTGTGTCGACTGAAGGCGAGACCGACCAGGATCGGAACGGCCAGAGCCAGACCAATGGCGACGCCGGCCATCGTGCTGAGACCGGTCAGGCACCCCTGACCGGTCGAAGCAGTGGCGAACGGATTCGGATGCTCGTCGGAGGGAAAGGGCGTCGGAGCGAGCGTCGAGGTGAAGGCACCGACCCCCGAACCGGTGAAGGCCATGCCGACCGCGGCTCCCAGGGCCACCGGGACGTAGA
>CALACD010000307.1 GCA_937890445.1 uncultured Acidimicrobiia bacterium
CGAGCAGGCCCGGACTGCGGCCCAGGAGGGGCGCGTCGAGGCCGCTCACCTGTTGCTGGTCCACGCCCAGGACATCGTCTTCGAGCTGAACGTGGCGCTCGATCTGGAGATCTGGCCCGAGGGGGCCGCTCTGGCCGAGCTCTATCGATACCTGACCAACCGCTTGGTGGAAGCGAACCTTCGCAAGTCCCCCGACATCATCGCCGACTGCAGTGATCACGTCCACCCTCTGGTCGAGGCCTGGCAATCGGCCCTCGTCATCAGCCAACGGGAGCGAGAAAGCGTGGCAACCACGAGCCCGATGGCCGCCGCCGCTTCGACCCCAGCGGTGTCGGCAGCCGGGCTCGGCCGCACCTACACGGCATGACCGCGTCCGACGACCGAAGCCCACTCGACACCTGGATTCGAGTCCTCGACTGCCTCGAGGCAAGCCTCGAGTACCACGAACACACGGTGCGTGAGGCCCGCAACCGCCGGACCATCGATAGTAGGGATCCGTGGCCGCCCGGTGACCTGCCCGTCGGTCCCGTTCCCTCTCTGCTCTCGGATCGGGCGCAGGCCCTCCACCAACGATCGCTCGCTCTTCTCGACGACGTCGCTCGGGAGATGACCGACCTGAAGCCGCCACGGAGACTTCGCGGATCGAGCCGGCCGACCGCCGATCATCCTCGAGTCAGCTACGCGCTGTAGCAACTCGACGGCGCTTCGATTGATCCCCTCGACCCACTCATAGGTCGGGGCTCGCAACCGAGACTCAACTCGAGCCGGAAGCTCGATCATCGACCACCGCCCAAGGACGGGCGGACTCGCAGACCTCTGGTCTACGAGACCCCTCTCACCCGTCCTTCAGGAGCGCCGTCATGATTCTCGGTGACACCACAACCCAAGGTCTCGCTCAAGCCCTTCGAGGGCTCGAAGCACAGCAACAGGCCCACGAACAGAACATCGCCAACGTCGAGACCCCAGGGTTCAAGGCTCAGCGGGCGAGTTTCGAAGCCTCGCTGCGACGAGCGATGCAGAGCGGCAATCCGAGCCAGGTCGCCGTCTCGACGACGACCACCACCGATCCGACCCGGATCGACGGGAACAACGTCCGGCTCGACAAAGAGCTCACCATGTTGGCCGAGACCGCTCTCAAGCAGCAGTTGGTCACCGGAGCACTGAACGCCCAGTACCGCATGGTCCGCACCGCGATCGCACGCTGACATGGCCGGCACCTTTCATTCGCTCTCGATCGCCGCCTCCGGCATGGACGTCTACCAAACCTGGTTGGACGCGGTCAGCGACAACGTCGCCAACATCAACACCATTCGCGGCATGGACGAGAACGCCTACCAGGAACGGTTCGTGATCTCCGAGTCGAGCGAGGCCGGTGGTCGACCGGCGGGCGCCAGAGTGGCGGGGGTCGAGTTCGGCAATCCACTCGGCATCGAGGTCTACTACCCCGACCACCCGCTCGCAGATGACGACGGCATGGTACGGGCCCCCGACGTCGACCTCGGGCACCAACTCACCAACATGCTGGCCGCCCAGCGGGCCTATCAGGCCAATGTCGCTGCTTTCGAGCGAGCCCGAGACGCGTACATCCGAGCCCTCGAGATCGGGAACTGATCATGATCGAATCCGTACGTGGCGTCGACATCGGAGGCATCGGAGGCGGTCTCTCGGCCCCGAAGCGCCTGGCCGAGACCGAGCCGGCATCAACCGGTTTCGGTTCTTCGATCGGAGGCGCCCTCGACAATCTCGGCTCGGCCGAGAAGGCCGCCGACAGCGCCGCGATTGCCGGCGCCACCGGAGACCTCGAATCCGTCAGCGACTACATGATCGCGGCCACCGAGGCCCAACTGACAACCGAAATCACCGTCGCGGTCCGTAACCGGGCCATCGAATCGTTCAACGAGATCATGAGGATGCAGATCTGATGGCAGGAACCAGCCTCGAATCATTCGGCGGAAACGCCGTTTCCTCCGTCCGGAAACTCTCACTCAACCAGCAGATCATGCTGGGGGCAGCCTTCGTCGGTGTCGTCGGCCTCGTCTGGTTCGTGGGCCAGCTCGGAGGTTCGACCTCGATGGGCATCCTCTATTCGGACCTGGAACCCACCGTGGCCGCAGGCATCGTCGACGAGCTCGAGACCCGCGGAGTTCCCTACGAACTCTCGGACTCGGGTCGGGTCATCCTGGTCCCCCGCGACCAGGTGGCCGCCACTCGGCTCGACATGAGCGCAGCGGGCCTGCCGGCGGCCAGCGGCGGGTGGTCGATCCTCGATGATCAAGGCATCACATCCTCGGAGTTCGACCAGCGAGTCGGCTACCAGCGAGCGATGGAAGGAGAACTCGCCTCGACGATCGCCGTCATCGACGGGGTCAGCTCGGCCAACGTCCACCTGGTCATTCCCGAACAGGATCTCTTCGTCGGCGACGAGATCATGGCATCGGCCTCGGTACTCCTCGTGCTCGACGGAGCTGAACCACTGGCCGCACAACAGATCCAGGCCATCGTCAATCTGGTGGCCAGCTCGGTCGAAGGGCTGACCGCGGCCAACGTCACGGTCACCGACGATGCCGGCCGCCTCCTGTCCGGCGGTGACGCAGACGGGATCATCGGTATGGAGGCCGACAACCAGGTCCGCATGCAGGCCTCGTTCGAGTCCGATGTCGAATCGGAGATCTCCTCCCTCCTGGCTGCCGTCGTCGGTGAGGGACGAGCCGTCGTCACCGTCAAGGCAAATCTCGACTTCGACACCGTGACCACGACCGAGGAGTCCTTCCTCGAACCACTGACTGCGGCCGGCGCAACGCTGCCACAGCAGGAGACCACGCGAGTCGAGGAGTACAACAACGCCCAAGCCGGTGATACCGGCGTCGTCGACATCGAAACAGAGATCCTCGACGGGGCCGTTCCCGAGAACGGAGCGGGGTCGTTCTACACCCTGACCGAACGCGACGTCGCCTACGCCCTCGACCGGGTGGTCACCAGCACCGAAAGGGCGCCGGGCACGATCCGCAACCTGTCGGTCGCCGTTGTCATCGACGAGACCCTGGTCACTCCCGAACAGCTTCCGGAACTGGAGCGAATCGTCGGCGCTGCCGTCGGCGTCGATTTGGTTCGGGGTGACACCGTGGCGGTCAGTCTCCTTCCGTTCGACGTCAGTCTCGAGGAGCAGGAAGAGGCGGCGCTGGCGGCAGAGGAAGCCGCTGCCGGCACCGGTTCGGGTGATTCTCTCGGACTCATCCGAACGATCGGCAGCATCATCGTCGCCCTGGTCGTGCTGGTTCTCGGTGTGTTGATGCTGCGCCGTGGCAGCAAACGCACCGTGGTCGACAGTCTCGACCTGAGCGAACTCCCGACCGGTGACAACGATGGCGAGAACGGACCCTCGGGCGAGTCATCGGCGGCGCTGCCCCGTGCCGCGACCGAGGAGAACCTCTCCGAACTGATCGCCAATCAACCCGAGGACATCGCCGTCGTGCTCCGTCAGTGGTTGACCCAACCCGAGGCCTCACGATGACCACCACCGACACCTTCCCCGGCGCCCGCAAGGTTGCCGTGCTGCTCCTGACCATGGGGATCGAACGATCCGGTCCGCTCCTGTTCAACCTCAAGAAGCACGAGGTGGCAGCCATCATCGAAGAACTGGCCGAGCTGGGAGCCGTCGACCACCAGACCGGCAGTGCCGTTCTGCAGGAGTTCATCGAAGCTGCCACCGGCAAACCTCCTCTGCCCGTCGGCGACGTCGAGCTGGCGCGGCGATACCTCGAAGAGTCGCTCGGTGATCGAACGGCACGCGAGATCCTGGGTCGGATCGACAACACGGCGCCGGCGGTGCCGTTCCAGTTCCTCGACCGGCTCGATCCGGTCCTGATCGCCGTCAATCTCGCGATGGAGCTTCCTCAGACCATCGCTCTGGTCCTCTCGACGCTCAACGTCGACTTCGCCGGCAAGATCCTGGAACACCTACCACCGGATCAGATCGCCGAGGTCGGGGTACGGCTCGGCACCATCGACCGGGTTGCCAGTGCGGCGCTGCTCGAGGTCGAGGCAGGGCTGGAGGAACGATTGCGGCCTGCATTCGAGAACCGCTTCTTCTCTGCTGATGGAGGCGTCGAAACGCTGGTCAGCATGATCGACAATCTGCCCAAGGAACTCGGCGAGCAGATCCTCTCCGCGGTCGAGAACTATGACGCCGATCTGGCCAACGAGATCCGTTCTCGCATGTTCGTCTTCGAAGACCTGCTGATGCTCGACGACCGACAGATGCAGCTCGTACTGCGGGTTGTCGACACCAACGTGCTGCCTGTCGCGCTGAAGGGTGTGACATCCGAACTCCGGGAAAAGTTCCTGAGCAACCTCTCGTCTCGGGCCCGAGACAATCTCCTGGACGAGATGGAGTTGCTCGGTTCCGTTCGTATGGCGGACGTTGCCGAAGCCCAGGCCGGGATCCTGCAGGGCGTCCAAGCTCTGGAGGAGTCGGGCGAACTCGTCATCAACCGGGGAGGAGATGACTTTGTCAGCTGACCAATCGGTGATTCTGCGAAGCCGTGACGTGGACGGACTGGCGCCACTCGTGATCGGTGACGACTGGGCTCAGGTCGCCCAGCAACCAACGTCGGGTCGGCAACAGGATTGGAACGAGCCCCACATCGACGGTCGGGTCTCCGTCGACGAAGCTGACGACTCGGCCGAGCACGAGGCCGCCATCGCCGAGGCGTTCGCCCAGGGGTTCAGCGAGGGAGAGTCGTCGGCCCAGGATCGGATCGGTCCCGCCCTGGCCGCGCTGTCCACGGCTGCGCACCATCTTCACGACGCTGTGGATCTCGCCGCAGAGTCGGCCATGAACCATGCAGTCGATCTGGCGCTCGAGTTGACCTCGCTCCTCCTCCGACGGGAGCTGGCGGCGACCACCAAACCTGGCGCCGATGCGATTCGGCGCACGCTCGAGCTGTTGCCGCACCGCCAGCAGCTGACGTTCCGGCTTTGCGGTGACGACATCGAAAGCCTCGGTGACCTCGGCGAGCTTCTCGGATCTCGCTCGTTCGACGTCCTGGCAGACTCGACCCTCTCCCCCGGTGACGTCGTCGTCGAGTACGACAGCGGATCGATCGATGGCCGGTTGTCCAGCGCCCTCGACCGGGTGGCCCAGGAGCTGCGATCATGACCGTTCTCTCCACGTTGATGAACGAACGACTGGCCGAGGCTGTCGCCCGAGCGGCGCTGCCCCAGAAGGTGGGACGCCTCGAGCGCATCGTCGGCATGCACGCCGAGGTCTCCGGGCTCGACGCCGGAACCGGCGATCTCATCCTCATCGGCGATCACCTGATGGTGCCGGCGGAAGTGATCGGGGTGTCCGACAATCGACTGACGGCGCTCCCCCTCGGTTCATTGCAGGGCCTGAGATCCGGGGAACGGGTCCGCTCGACCACTCGACAGATGTCTGCCCCCTCGGGACGCCAGTTGCTGGGCCGGGTCCTGGACGGCAACGGGTCTCCCATCGATGGCGGCCCCGAGTTGACCCTCGACCACCGTCGACCCCTCCATGCCGAAGCCCCCGCTCCGCTGCAACGCCCGCTGGTGACCAAACAACTCCAGACCGGCGTCCGGGCAATCGACGGTCTGCTTCCACTCGGTCGCGGCCAGCGCATCGGCATCATGGCCGGCTCGGGTGTCGGCAAGTCGAGTCTGCTCTCGATGCTCCTCCGGGGAACCGATGCCGACGTGACCGTCCTGGCCCTGATCGGCGAGCGAGGGCGTGAGGTCAAGGAGTTCATCGAGCACGACCTGGGGCCCGACGGGCTGGAACGCGCCGTCGTGATCGCGGCGACGTCGGACCAACCCGCGCTGGTCCGTCGCAACGCTGCGCTTCTCGCCACCTCGGTGGCCGAGAGCTTTCGCGACGACGGGGCCGACGTGCTGCTGCTGATGGACAGCGTCACCCGCTTCGCCATGGCGCAACGCGAGATCGGTCTTGCCGCTGGCGAGGTTCCGACGTCACGGGGCTACCCGCCGTCGGTGTTCGCCCTGCTGCCTCAGTTGATGGAACGCTCGGGAACCTCGGCCGCCGGATCGATCACCGGGGTGTACACGGTGCTCGTCGAGGGCGACGACATGAACGACCCGATCGGCGACACGACCCGGTCCATTCTCGATGGGCACATCGTGCTCACTCGGGACCTCGCCAATGCCGGTCACTTTCCGAGCATCGACATCCTCCAATCGGCATCACGCCTGGCCGGGAAGATCACCAGCAGGGAGCAACAACAGGCCGCCACCGCCACCCGGCGCATGGTGGCGGTTCTCGACGATGCCAAGGACCTGATCGAACTCGGCATGTACGCAGCCGGATCGGATCCGACGATCGACGACGCACTGCGCCGGTCCTCGGCGATCACCGAGTTCGTTCAACAGGACTTCGACCAATTGTCGGATCTTCAGACAACGGCGGCATCCCTCGCTCGAGTGGTTGCAGGCCCCGTACCCCCGGAAGGGCAGGAATCATGAATCGACAGAAACGTGTCCGCCGTATCGCGGATGCAACCGAGAGAAGCGAACGAGCCGCCCGAGCCGGGGTTGCGGTCGCGGCCCGGGACCTCACCACGGCCCAGGTCTCACTGGAGGAGATCTGGGACCAGTGCCGGAGCGTGGCCGTCAGCGACACGGACCTGCCGCTCAAGTTCGGTCGGGCATTGGTCGAGACCGGATGGCTGGTCGCCGAGGAGCGTGCCGCCGCAGTCCGCGGTGCCGAAGCCCGGTTGGCGGAACGAACCACGACCTGGTCGACGCAGAAGACACGACTCGATGCCCTCGAGCGATTGATCGGCCGGCTGGACGACGTCGACCGCTCCGAACGGGCACGCCGAGACCGGAACGCCTTGGACGACCTCGTCACGTCTCGCACGATTCATGCCGCCCATGAAGGGTCGATGCCATGACCGGATCCGGTCTCGACGCGGTGCTGTCCCGTGTGTCCAGCATCGAAGCCAGCGTCTCCTCGCTTCGACCCCAGACATCCAGACAACGCTCCACGTCGTTCGAACAGGCTCTGCGTTCGCAGCAGGTGCACCGCTCACAGCCGAGCCTGCCAAGTCTGGCCGGGGCCAACGGGATTCCCGCCGCCGTTGCCCCGGCCACGAAACCGCCGCTTCATCCGAACAACCAGTGGGCAACGGTGTTCGACCAGGCGGCCGCCGACTACGGCCTTCCGGTCGGTCTGCTCGATGCCGTGGCAGAAGTCGAGTCGATGTTCGATCCCCACGCCGTCAGTCCCGCGGGGGCCCAGGGCCTCATGCAGTTCATGCCAGGAACCGCAACCGAGATGGGGGTCGATCCGTTCGACCCCGTGTCGGCCATCGATGGCGCGGCCCGGTACCTGGCCCGCGACATCGAACGGTTCGGCTCGGTCGAACTCGCGCTGGCCGCCTACAACGCCGGCCCCGGCGCTGTCGCTCGCTTCGACGGCATTCCGCCGTACCGCGAAACCCAAAACTACGTCACCAACGTTCTCGATGCCTGGGGGGCAACACCATGACCGATCTGCAGATTTCGGCGCTTCCTTCCGATCCCACGTACTCCTCCGGTGGGGGATCGAACGCAGCCACCGTGTCGGCCGAGTCCTTCACACCGGCCCTCGACGAGGCATTGCGCGTCTACGAGAGTCGGCCGACGGCACAGGACGGCCAGCGCAGCGAACTCCGCGACACCTCACCCGACTCGACGAGGACCAAGAACACCCCATCGAACATCGACGCGAGGGCAGACGAGATGCGGTCGCGCTTCGCGGGGCGCCGAGCCGAATTGCGAGATGATGCCGGCGACGCCGAGAACGTCGAGACGGTCCAGGACAATGCACCCCGGACCAATGCCGTGTCGTCCTCGGAACAACCGATCGTCGATCCTTCCGAGGACGATCCGGTCATCGACCCGACCGGGGCCGCCATGACCCAAGCTGCGGCGACGGCGGCACAGCCACTCGTTGCCAACGTGTCTGCCAGTGCCGATGAGGTGAACGACGATGGCTCGCCGGTTGCGGAAGGAATCGAGGAGTCGTCGGGCCCGATGACCGTCGGGGACACGATCGCCACCGGCTCATCGGTGGCCAGTGAGGCCGAACTCCCCGCAACCGCCGCGAACAACCCCCCGGAGACCGCGTTCGGGATGAGCGAGACATCCGAACCGACCGAGGTCCCCGATGACATGACGCAACGTATCGACGCCGACTCGGTCGAGCCACCATCGCTACGCCTCGATGCGTCGCCCAACACCGAGTCGCCGCGGGACACCGCCTCTGCCGCCGGCGTGACGAACACGCCAGATGTGGGACTCACCGACGAGGCAGCCGAGCAGCTCTGGGCCCAGGTGGCGCGGGCCCTGCATCGGGTCCGACAGTCGTCGGACGGCAACGAGGTCCGCCTTCGGCTCCGACCGGCAGAGTTGGGGGAACTCCTGGTCAATGTCCACACCAACGACGACGGCCTCACCGTCCGAATCGTGACCACCAACAACGCGGCGACGCAGCTCCTCGATGCCGACGCGGCCCGTCTCCGGAACGAACTGCGCAACGCCGGGCTCGGTGATGCCAACGTCGACGTGAGCCACCAGGAGGGACAACGGAGCGGACAGCAGCAAACGATGGCCGACGACCGCGGAGCCCACGATGGCCGACGAGGTCGGCTGGCAAGTCGAGCCGCCGACGGCATCGACGCCTATGCCGACGGCCGGCCTCGTTTCGGGAGCGATGCCGCCGCCGTACGCCATCAGCGTCGGGGGGCGACCCTCGACGTCGCCCTGTAGACCTCCAGCCTTCCGGGGCTCTCGCCCAGTAGAGCCCGAGAGAGCCCTCGACGTTTCCTCCACACCACTCCCGCACTCCACACCACTCCCGCACTCCACACCACTCCCGCACTCCACATCACTCCCGCACTCCACACGAACCGAAAGATCGAGAAACCACATGATCGATAGCGTCACGTCCACCTCCGAAACCGCGGTGGCTCCACCGCCAACGACTAGGGCCGCCACTGCCCCCGAGACGATGTTGAACGAGCTTGCCGTCCAGCAGACGATCGGCGATCCGACCGCGAATCAACTCGACAAGGACGCGTTCCTGAAACTTCTGGTCGCCCAGCTCAAGTTCCAGGATCCCCTGAACCCCAGCGACCCGGCCGACTTCATGGCCACCACGGCGCAGTTCACCACGATCGAGAAGCTCGATGAACTCACGACTCAGGGCGCGAGCGCCGCCATCGTCAACGGGCTGAGCACGGCCGGCAGTCTGGTCGGCCGCACCGTGACGTTCCTCGAGCCGGACAAGACACGTCGAACCACACTCGTGACCAGCGCCGAGGTCATCGGGGGCGAAGTCAAGCTCATGACCGATCGTGGTCCCGTCAGCATGAGTTCCGTCATTGGAATCGGCGGGCAACCGGGCGTCTCGTCCACTCCAACGACCGCAACGACCGTTCCGGCCTCCACGACCCCAGCCACTGACCTCTCCGATTCTTCCCTCGATATCGACAATGCCGTCGAGCTCGAGCCAACGAAAGTGACCCTCTGATGATCCGATCCATGTATGCCGCGGTCTCGGGCCTTCGCGCCCATCAGACGATGATGGACATCGTTGGCAGCAACATCGCCAACGTGAACACCACCGGCTTCAAGAAGTCAGCCGCCATCTTCCAGGACATCCTGAGCCAGACGATCAACGGTGCGGGTGCCCCGACCGCGACCGGGGGCGGTACCAACGGCGCACAGATCGGTCTCGGAGCCCAAGTCGGAGCCATCGCCCAGAACTTCGCGCAGGGAGCCCTCCAGAGTACGGGCCGCAGCCTGGACCTCGGAATCCAGGGCGAAGGTTTCTTCGCCATCGAGCAGGACGGACAGCAGCTCTACACCAGGGCCGGTGCCTTCTTCGTCGATGCCAACGGCAATCTGGTGGACGGTGACGGCGGCTTCGTGATGGGTTGGAGTGCAGCACCCAACGGTGACATCAA
>CALACD010000308.1 GCA_937890445.1 uncultured Acidimicrobiia bacterium
CGCCGGTTTCCCCAACCCGCCCGATCTCGTCTCGACCTACATCGACCCCGAGACGATGCCGTGGGCGCCATCGGCCTTTCCCGGAATCGAGACCAAGGTGTTGTGGTCCGAACCCGAGAGCGGCCGCTCGACCATCCTGTTCAAGTTGGCGCCGGGGGCAGTGGTTCCGGCTCACGCCCACGTCGACGTCGAACAGACCTGGGTCATCTCGGGGACCTTCGAGGATCACGAAGGCGTTGCCCAGGCCGGGCACTACGTGTGGCGGCCGGGCGGGAACCGCCACGAAGCCCGCAGCGTCGACGGCTGCGTGATCCTGTCGATGTTCTCCAAACCCAATGTCTTCGACAACCCGACCCCGTTCTACACCGAAGAGGCCGAGTCCGAACGGCCTTGACGTGCGAGATCTCCTGCGCGTCGCCACTCCTGCCGCTGGCGAACCCATCCGCTCGCTGCCACGGCCACCGGCTCTGGCCCAGCTGACCTCGGGCCGGATCTTCTACGGGTGGTACGTGGCACTTGCCTGCACCGTGATGATGTACGTGACGGTGGGCGTCAGCTACTACGGCCTGTCGCTGTTCCTCCGGCCGTTGCGCGAGGAGCACAACTGGTCGAACGCCGTGGTTTCGGGTGCAACCGGCACGTTCTTCCTCCTTTCCGGGCTGGCATCGTTCGCGGCCGGACCGTGGATCGATCGTTTCGGACCTCGCGTGTTCCTCGGACTCGGGATCGCCACCACTGCCGTTGGTGCGGCCGGTGTCGGTTTCGTCAACGAGATCTGGCAGCTCTACCTGGCGTACACGCTGCTGGCGATCGCCTACGGCATGGGTGCGGTCGTACCGGTCTCGACCTTGATGTCTCGTTGGTTCATTCATCAACGGGCAAAGGCCATGATGATCTCCTCCACCGGCGTTTCCCTCGGTGGGGCAACGCTCGTTCCGCTCGGCGCGGTGCTCATCGATCGCGGCGGACTTCGCCTGGCCGCACCGGTGCTGGGCATCATGGTGTTCGTGATCGCCATGCCGGTGCTGCTGCTGGTGGTCTCGGCCTCGCCCTTCGACATGGGTCTGGAGCCCGATGGGGGCAGCGAGGCACCGGCATCGTCACGCATCGATCGGGCATCTCAGTTCCGGGTCTGGAGCCGCCGTGACGCGATGCGAACCCGGGCATTCTGGGCCATTGTCGTATCGTTCTTCCTCTGTCTGGCAGCCCAGACAGCGGTGCTGATCTTCCAGCTCAGCTTCCTGCAGGAGCCCGACAAGCTCGGCACCCGCAGCGCAGCTGCGCTCGCGGTCACCACCACCACCATCGGCTCGATCCTGGCCCGGGTCGTGGTGTCGTGGTTCGCTGATGGCATCGACAAGCGCTACCTGGCCGCGGTCCTGTTCGTCATGCAGGCCGGCGCCATCGTCGGCTATCTCTATGTGCACGCGACCGTTGCCATCTATGCGGTCGCCCTCGTCTTCGGTTTCACGATCGGCAACATCTACATGGCCCAATCGTTGCTCGTGGGGGAACTCTTCGGCCTGATGAGCTTCGGGACGGTGTACGGGATGGTGGCGCTGGTGGGTCAGATCGGCTCCGGTATCGGGCTGATCGGCGTGGGACACCTGATCGACTCTTCGGGCTATACCTTGCCCTTCTACCTGTTGGCGGCGGCCGATCTGGTGGCCGCCGCCCTGGTGTTGGGAGCGAAGAAACCGCCGGCCGCCTCCTACTGAGCGGTCCAGCCTCCATCGATCATCAGCGTGGTGCCCGTGATCAACGACGCAGCCGGGCTGGCCAGGAACACGACGGCCCCGACGATGTCGGAGACCTGGCCGAACCGGCCGAGCGGGATCCGAGCCAGGAGGTCACCGCCGATGACGGGATCGTTCAGCCGGCCCCGGGTCAAGGCCGTCTCGATCGCGGTCGGCCCGACGGCCACCACTCGTATGCCCCTGGGGGCCAGTTCCACGGCGAGGGACTTGGTCAACCCCTCGACGAAGTGCTTGGTCGAGGAATAGACGCTGTGGTTGGGTCGTCCGTTGATGCCGAACGTCGACGACAGGTTGATGATGACTCCCGACCCCTGCCGATCCATGATCCGGGCACCGGCCTGGGCCACCAGGACCGCAGCCTTGCAGTTGAGGGACAACATCTGATCGATGGCTTCCTCGGTGATGTCGAGGATCGAGCCCGCAACCGCCATACCGGCGTTGTTGACCAGGATGTCGATCCGTTCGAGCGAATCGAAGGCGTCACGCAGCGCCGACGAATCGGTGAGATCGACCAGCATCGGCCGAGCCTTGCCACCGGCGGCCACGATGGCATCGACGATGCCCTGGAGCTCGTCCGCAGTCCGGGCCATGGCGACGACCTCGGCTCCGGCAGCAGCCAGAGCCTGGGCGCAGCCGGCCCCGATGCCGCGACTGGCGCCCGTGACGACCGCGACCTGGCCGTCGACCCGCATGGAAGGAAGGACAGCGGTCGGCGCTGTCGAATCGGGAGATTGCTCTGACATGGTTGGACTCCAAAATGTTTTTCGCGAATTCCCTACTACCGGCGAATGCGTGTCCGACACTGGGCTCGGACTGGCAGCAAAGGATGTTTGATGACATGAGCATCTCACAGGTCTCAGGTTTCATCACCGCTCAGAGTGGCTTCGTTGGACGAGTCGCGACCTCGGCTGCCGACGCGGCGGGACCAGCCGGAACCGAGCCGAGCTCCGTCGAGGTCGACATCAGACCCAAGCTGGCTCTGGTCGACCACATCGTCGGACCCGATCGGCCATCCGAACTCTTCACCGGATTCCCCAAGCGGTCGGACTTGCTGCAACGACTCGGCGCCAGGCGGGACGACGAGGCCGGCGATGCTACGGCCGAAACAGCCGATGCCAGCGACACCTCACCCGAAACAGCCGACGCGGTCGACGTCCGAAGGAGCCGACCAGAAGACCTCGACGCCATCAGACTTCGATCCTTGGCCCATCTCGTCGGCATGAGCCCGAGTGAGGTCGCTTCCGAGATCGGCCTGAACCCTTCGGTCGGCGATCTGGTACGACACGTCTTGTTCGGTGTCAGTCAACTGCCCGCCACTGTGGAATCGGGAGAACCCGGCCTCGGTCCGGACCCCTTCGACGACGCGGCGACGACGAACCCGGGCACTGATCCGTTGCTCTCCCCTCTGTCGACTTCCGGCCCCGCCGCTGACCCGACAGGAAGCCCGGTCCACGAGCCGGCCAGCGATCCAGGCAGCACCGACACCTGATCACGTCCGCCCTCAACTGTGCTGTCCGTGGGCCGAAAGACTCAGATGGGACCCTTCACTCGCCGAATCCAGAATCGTTGGCGAATCGGCCTCCGGGATCGATTGCTCGTGCGAGGCTCGCCCGCGGTGTTCCTCCTGCTCACGGCACTGCTCTCCGGCCTTGCTGCGTTCGCCTCCTGGCAGGCGGTTCCGCTGTTCGACCGGCTGCCCCCCTCCAACTATCTGATTCTGGCCGCAGCCCTGTTGGCCGTGTGGGCCCAGAATGTGATCAGCGCCTACTGGTCCGAACGAGGCATGCGGCTGTCGCTCGCCATGCAGACCGATCTGACCCACTGTGACCTCCAGGGCGCCAATCTGTCCGACGCCTATCTGCGGGAGCGGCGGTTGGACGGCGCAAAGCTGTCGAATGCCAACCTGACCCACACGGATCTGGTCCGGGCGACCATGGTGAACGCCCGGCTGACCGAAGCCATCCTGGATGGCGCCAACCTCCACCGCGCTGATCTCCGTCATGCCGGCCTGTACCGGGTTCGGGCCAGAGGAGCGATTCTGACCCTGGCCAAATTGGATCACGTGAAAGCCGAACAGTCCGACTTCCGGGAAGCTCGCCTGACACGAGCGACGCTGTGCAACGCCGAACTCTTCGGCGCGTCCTTCATCGACGCCGATCTCGAAGGGGTGGACTTCTCGGGCGCCAAGTTGATCAATGTCGACTTCAGGGGCGCCAATCTCACCGGTGCCGACCTTCGCCGAGCCGACGTGACCGAAGCCGAACTGAGCGGGGCCAGGCTCGACGGAGCCCTGCTGCCGTTCCACTTCCCCCAGGAGCGTCATGTCGCAGCGAAAGTGGCCAGGGTGTACGCATCCGACGTCATCGATCTCGATGCCGAGGATCTTGGTCGGGCCGATGTGGCGGCAACCGGATCGGTGGCCAAGCGGACGGCGACACGGCAACTCGTCCTCGGCGTCGCCGTGATCGCAGCATTCCTGCTGTCACTGTCGATCCGGCAACCCGAGGGACCGACCGTGCCTCAGGTCGCCGGCAGCCAGCAAGTACGAGTCCGGTATGTGATCGAATCCGATCAGGCGACTCGGGCAACGGTGGATCTCGAGGCGCCCAACCTGAGCCAGTCATCAACGGTTTCCCTACCCTTCGAGATCGTGGGGTCGTCGACGCCGGGCGTTGTCTCGGTTCGGGCCATGGTGGCCAGTGGGCAGCCCGTCACCTGTGCCATCTTCGTGGCAGGACAGTTGGTCGACACGCTGACCGGTTCGGGAACGACCGCCTGTCAGACCACGATCCCGTGATCCCTCGCCTCTGAACGACCGGAGTCTCGGTCACCAGAACGGGTGCATTCGGAAGAAATCGTCGCGTCGATTCAAGTTGGGCGTCGCAATGGGCCGATAGGTCCGACGACCCAGTTCCCGAAGCCAAGGACGACATCCGTTGCCCACGACATGCCGCGCCACCGAAGCGCCTGACGAAACCCGGCTGACAAGACGCTCGGTGTTGAGCACCATGGCGCTGGCCGCCGTCGCCGTCGCCTGCGAAAGCCCCGGCGACGCCAGCTCGGGGACGACACTCGTCGACCCCGGTGCCGGCCGCTTCCCCGACGCACTCCCCCTGTACGACGAACCCTCGACTGCGGGAAGAGCAGCCGCAGGCGGCGGCCCGTCGGGAACCACTCCGGCCAAGCAGCCCACCGCCGAGGCCGGATCGACTCCCCGCATCACGCGGCCCGATTCGCCCGGTGCTGCAGGCCCGACCACGACCACCCGCAAGCCCACGACCCTCCCGGCCACGCCCACGACGACCGCGCTCCCGGCCACGGTACCGCCCTCGACGACCGCGCTCCCGGCCACGGTACCGCCCTCGACGACCGCGCCGCCAACGACCGCGCCGCCAACGACCGCGCCGACCGCTCCTCCTACGCCCGGAGCTCCGGTCGCCGCAGTGACCGCCTTGTTGCTGTCGAACCGTGCGACCTTCGGAACGACCAGCCAACTCCAGGCCGAGATCAGTCGCCTCGGGACCGAGGCCTGGATCGATCAGCAACTGGCCCGAAACAGCCCCGAGCCGGCGGTCGAGAGTCAGCTGTCGGGCTACCGAACCTTGAGAGCGAGCCGTCAGGCGGTCTGGGCCATTGCGGCCGAGGACAACGATCCGGTCTTCGAGGAACTGGTCCACGCCACCGTGGTCCGGGCCCGCTACAGCCAGCATCAACTGTTCGAGATGATGGCGCATTTCTGGATGGATCACTTCAACATCAAGATCGACGACGGACCGTGGTTCCATCTGCACACCGACTACCAGGAGAACGTGATTCGCCCTCACGCGCTCGGTCGTTTCGAGGACCTCCTTCGGGCCACCGCCGAGTCTCCGGCCATGCTCCACTATCTGAACAACGCCTACAGCAACGCCAACAGCAGCCGCGGCGTGAACGAGAACTACGGAAGAGAACTCCTCGAGCTCCACACGCTGGGAATCGCACCCGACGGCAGCCATCTTTACACCGAAGCCGACGTTCGGGGCGCGGCGCTGATCATGAGCGGTTGGAGCATCGTGACCGACCGGAACTCGCCCTCCTACAGCGATTTCGTCTTCCGGGACAACTATCACTGGCAGGGGCCGGTCTCGATGCTCGACGGCGCGTTCACCAGCGTTGGCCTGGGGGGAAAGTCGGCGGGAGACGCCCTGCTCCCCTACCTCGCCCATCACCCGACGACGGCCCGCCATCTGGCCCACAAACTGATCCGCCGGTTCGTGACCGACACCCCACCCGAGAGCCTGATCGCCTCGACCGCCGCCGTGTACCTGGCGAACGACACCGACCTTCGCCCCGTGTTGCGCCACATCTTCCTGAGCAGCGAGTTCGCAGCCGCCACCGGTCAGAAGATGCGTCGGCCGTTCGAACTCGTTCTCGCCGCGATGCGCACCCTGGAGACCGACGTGCCGGTCAACCCCCTGGGCCAGGCCGCCCAGACGATTCGTTCTCGGCTGAACGACCTGAACCATGTGCCATGGACGTGGGAACAACCGGACGGTTTCGCCGACGTCGCAGGACCGTGGCTGAGCTCCGACGGTCTGCTGGAACGTTGGGGATTCGTGGCCCGGCTGGCCAACAATTTCCTCACCAATCAGAACAATCCGGACCCCATCGTGAGTGACCTGTCCCGTCTGGTCGGCACCGCCCTGACCGTGGGAGAACTGATGGACGATCTTCGGGTTCGGTTCGGCCTGCCGGGCCTGACGCCCACCCAGCAGGACGCAATGTTGTCCGTGCTGGGACTCACCGAGTCCGACCCGACGAGCGCGCTGGATGCCGCTCGACTGGGTGAACTGGCGAGTTTCCTTCTGTCCCATCCGCAATACCAGGTTCGTTGACCCGGGCCCGTCCGAACGAGATCTCATGATGCTGCAACTCCCGAACCTTCCCGCGGCGACACGCCGCACGGCCAGTCGCCGGTCCTTCCTCGGCTCCGCTGGCGGTGCGGTCGCACTCGGAACCGTCGCCCTCGCCTCCCCCCGACTCGCCCTGGCCGCTCCCGGCAATCCCGGTACCGGAGATGCCTTGGTCGTCGTCTTTCTCCGCGGAGGGGCCGACGGGCTGAGCCTGACACCCCCCTACGGCTACCCCAGCTATCGACAGCTCCGCCCCACCATCGCCATTCCACCACCCGATGACCCGGGTGGGGCGCTCCCGCTCACCTCGGTCGACAACCCGAATGCGGTCTTTCCCTCCGGCATCGACGGTGTCATCGGGTTGCACCCGGCGTTCGCTCCGTTGCATCAGACGCTGTGGCAACAGGGACGATTGGCCATCATCCCTGCCGCCGGCCTCCCGGCATCGGAGAGCAGGACCCGAAGCCATTTCGAAGCCGAGCGCTACTGGGAGCGCGGCTCGGCCAGCGGCTCGATCCGGTCCGGTTGGCTGAACCGCGCGGTGGCGGCCCAGGGGCTGACGTCACCGCTGCCCGTCGTCAACAAGTCGAACCAGAATCAGGACATCTCCGACGGCCCGGCCAAGACCCTGTCGGTGGCCGATCTCCGAAACTTCGGGATCGACGGCTACCGAAGCCGGACCAGGGCCCGGACCGTTCTCGACGCGCTCTACCTCGGCGACAACGGATCGGTGGGCGCCACAGGCACCGACCTGCTGTCGGTGGTCGACCAGCTCGATGCACTGGATGCCACGCCCGATCCGAGCTACCCGAACACCAAGCTGGGTCGTGATCTTCAGCAGGTCGCCATCATGTTGCGATCCGGGCTCGGCCTCCATGCTGCCGCAGTGGAGTTCGGGGGCTGGGATCATCACGATGGCCTCGGCGTTCCCGGCGACACCCAGGGCCGCTTCCATCGGCGGGCAGCCGAACTGGCGGCGAGTCTGCGGGCCTTCACCGACGATCTGGACAGCGATGGCGCCCTCGATGAGACCAGCATCCTGGTGATCACCGAGTTCGGGCGCACCATCAACGAGAACGGATCGGGGGGCACCGACCACGGGCGAGCGACCACGATCATGGCCATGGGTGGCGGTATCCAGGGAGGAGTCTTCGGCGACGACTACTCGTCGGTCATCGCCGACGATCCGACAGAAGGCGACCTCACCGTCCTCACCGACTTCCGCAAAGCAGTGGCCGAGATCCTGGAGCGGCGAGCCGGTATCTCGATCGGCAGCGTCTTTCCGACCTATGCGGCCCCGCCCACCAGGCTGGGCCTCACCCGTTGATCCGCTGCCGGGCCGCCTGGGATTCGAGCAGCCGTTCCCGCAGATTCTCCGGCGGGCGAGGGATCGGAGTCACACCGGGATTCGACCGTCGCCGATCGCCGGTCGACTGTTGATCCCGCAGGAGAGCCCGCGCCTTGTCCAGGTCAGCGGCCCGTCGTCCTTCGCCTGGATTCGACCGCAGCGAGGCCAGCCGAACGACGGTCAATCCGACCACGATGCCGATGAGGATGGATCCGGGGATGACGATCAACGGGTGTCCGACATCGGACCCGGCCGTGATCGCGTGGACGGTCCCGAGGACCGCGACCAGGTAGGCACCGAGATGCACCCCCCGCCACAAGCGGGGCGGCAGATGGTTCTTGACCAGCGATGACATCTCGATGGCCACCAACAACCACGCCGCGACCACCCCCCAGGCCACGGCCAGTGGTCGCCAAGTCGACGCGCCGGGCACCAGCAGCTCGGTCAACCCGAAATGGACGTAGCTGTCGGCCCACAAGGTCACCAGGTGGATGACGAGGAAACAGACCGAGAGCCCGCCCACGAATCGGTGGAGGTCCAGGAGCCACGGCTTGGCCGGAAGACGACGCCACCAGCGGCGGCTCGGGCCGGAGGGGGCGCGAGAGAACGAGAGCATCAGACCGAGCGCGATCGAGGCCATTGCGGTGGCCCACGTCATCAGCCCGGCGGCTCGGGTCGCGTACCACCAGAACTGGTCGTTCACGAGCTCTTCTGTCCATCGGTTCCGGCCGGATCCAGGAACGGTTCGAGTCCGGGGTGGGCGTGTGTCGTGCCGTCGTCGAAGCTGGAGAATCCGGTTGCCTCGAATCGACCGGGTCGGCCGCCGGCCATCATCCACTTGGTGATCACCTCGGCCGCAGTCGCCGTGGATGCGATGGCCGTCACCGACTGCGGGCCTCCCACCCGACTCCGACCGGTGAGCGGATCGATCAGATGATGGGCCGGTCCATCCAGGCTCAGCCAGCGACGCTTGGTCGTCGACGAGGTGCAGACCGCTCCCGCCGAGAGGCGGACCACGACCCCGGCCGGCGCGACCTCGATCCGCCAGACACCGTCGACGGGCCCCGGCCCCGCCACCCGGATGTCTCCTCCGATGTTGACGCAGCAGCTCGATGCCCCGTTCTTCAGCAGTTCGTCGGTGGTGCCGTCGGCCACATGGCCCTTGGCAATGCCCCCGAGATCGAGCACCGTGCCGGGCGCCAGGAGGACCGTGCACGCCCGGCGGTCGAGCACGATCTGATCGGGCCCGGAAAACGAACCCAGCATCGAGCCGAAGGGTTCTGGACGGGCGGCGATGGCGTCGAAATCGTCGTCGTAGCCGGCATGAACCAGCGCTGAACCCACCGTGGGGTCGAAGGATCCGTTGGTCTCCCACCGGGCGGTGAGGGCCAGATCGACCAGGTCGAAGGTCTGCGTCGTCACCACCGTCACCCGGCCGGCCAAACGGTTGATCCGGCTCAGCTCTGAATCGGGGAGAAAGCGGCTCCAACGCTGCTCGGCCACGCGCACGCAGTCCTCGGCCAGATCGAGGAGTTCTGCTCCCGGTCGCCCACCATCGGTTGTCTGCACCACGACATGGACCCTGGTCCCCATGGCGGCAAAGCTCCGCTCGACCCATCGGCGTCCACCCCTGGAATCCCGAATCGAGGGCAGTGACCGGACGTCGTCGATGCTCATCAGCTGGCGCTACTTATCGTGGTCGTCGGTTGCTGAGTCGTCGGGATCGTGGTGGGGACGGTCGGCGGGGTCGTCGTCGGCGGCGCCGCTGCCGTCGTTGCCGGGACCGACGACGATGGTGCGGTTGCCGGGACGGTCGTCGACTCCGGCACGGCGGACGGCACCGTGGTCGATGCCGGTGTTGGAGTCGAGGTCAAGGGAACGCTCGTCGGTGGTGCCGTCGCGGGCACGATCCCCGACGGAATCGTGGTCGACTCGGTGCTCGAAGCGTCGTTGCTCGGCAACGATGCCGTCGTCGTGTCCGACACGTCTGCCGCATTCGGGGCCCGACGCAAGAACTTCGTGACCTCGGGGGGAACAGCGCCACCGGTGAACCGTCCCGAGGCCACGTTCGTACCCGGGGTATCACTCGTCGCGGGGGCGGTCGGCGCCACGATCTGGTCGCTGGTCGGGGTCGAGAAGGCCAGGACCTCCGGCGCCTCGCTCGGCTCGCTTCCAGCCTGGTCCGCCTCGGCTGCGACCGCCAGCCCGATGGAAGCGGTCAGCCCGACATAGGTCGCGCCCGAAACCAGCCCGAACGTTCGACGGGCGCGACGAGCCGGATGCACGGTTCGGTGGCGGGTGGGCATAGCCGACTATCGGCACGACCCCGACCCGAGCTTGAGCAACCGGCAGCGTCGTGGACTCTGAGCTGAGTCCATCGAGTCTGTACCTGGTCCTCGGCGACTTCGTCCGGGCGCCGAGCGCGGCACCATCGGGAATGACAGAATCTGAGGTGTCGGCGAAGGGACCTCGGCGACACCATCACTGGACCAACAACCTGTCCCGCGAAAGGATTTTCCCGTGCAGCGGATGAAG
The DNA here is from genome assembly GCA_937890445.1 of uncultured Acidimicrobiia bacterium. Classification (GTDB taxonomy): domain Bacteria; phylum Actinomycetota; class Acidimicrobiia; order Acidimicrobiales; family SZUA-35; genus JAHECQ01. Next base: position 10,533 of record CALACD010000308.1, read on the forward strand.
TTCGGAACGTTCCAAGCACCGTTCCATGACCACACCACCAACCCCAACGCCAACCTCCACCGAGATCTCGAACTGGTCCGCCAGTTGGACTATCTCGGTTTCGACGAGGCATGGATCGGCGAACACCACTCGTGCGGGACCGAGATCATCGCGGACCCGATGATCTTCTGTGCCACCGCCCTCGAGCGAACCCGCCACATCAAGCTCGGAACCGGGGTGCTCTCGGTGCCGTACCACAATCCACTGTGGACGGCGGACCGCATCATCCAACTCGATCACCTGAGTCGCGGTCGTTTCATGTTCGGCGCCGGACCGGGCGCGCTTCCGACCGATGCCCACATGATCGGCATCCAGCCGTCCGAACAGCGACGCATGCTGGAGGAAGGGATGGAGGCGATCATGCATCTCCTTCGTTCCGAAGACCCACTGACCATGAAGACCGACTGGTTCGATCTGAACGATGCCAAGTGCCAACTCCCGCCCTACTCCGACATCCAATGCGCGGTGGCTGCCATCGCCTCACCGTCGGGCCCCCGCATTGCCGGCAAACATGGCATCGGTGTGCTCTCCATCGGGGCCACGATGCAGATCGGGGCCGACGTCCTCGCCCTGCACTACGACGTGTGGAACGACATGGCCACCGAACATGGCAACACCGCCGATCGAGCCGACTGGCGCCTGGTCGGCCTCATGCACATCGCCGAAACCAAGGAGCAGGCAATGCGTGACGTCGAGCACGGCATCGAGCACTGGTTCGACTACCTCCAGGGCACCGCAGCCGCGCCGCAGTTCGTCCCCCAGGGTGACACGCTCCAGGAACGCATCGCCTGGGTGAACGAATCCGGTGTGGGCGCCATCGGAACAGCCGAGGACTGCATCAAGCAGATCGAATCGCTGTGGAAGCAGTCCGGAGGGTTCGGCGGCTACCTCTGCATGGACCACGACTTCGCCAATCCACAGGCCAAGTTCCGCAGCTACGAACTGTTGGCCCAACGGGTGATGCCCCACTTCCAGGGGAACACGTTCGCCCGATTGAACGATGCCGTGGTACGGGCGCAGGCCGTCCGGGAGAAGCTGAACGCCGAACAGGCCGACGCGCTCGCAGCCTGGACCGAGAAACACGCCAAGGCGACCGCCTCCTAGATCCGGGGCAGATCGTCCTCGGTCACCTCAGACGAGGACGGCACCGTCGGAGCGACGGGTCCGGGCCGTGCCGACCAGGCCGGCCCGGACCTCGGGCAGCTTCCACCCGAGGTTGCCGTGGCGAAGGACCCCGTGGCGAACCACAGCCTCATCGGCGACGGGGCGAGGTTGCTCGTCGTCGTTCACCCAGATTCGCATCAGCAGTCGTTTGTGATCCTCGTCGTCCTCGAGCGCATGGGCGTCACGCCCATGCAGAACGACGTAGTTGTTCACGAACTGGATGTCACCCTCGACGAAGTCGACATCGAGGCGATTGGCGTGCAGCACTGCATCCAGGGCGTCGAGAGCGGCCCGTTCCTCCGTGCTCCAGCCGCCCCCGCTACGTTTCACCGCTGCCGCCATCCAGAACCGGTTGTAACGACACGACACCAGGCCCTCGGCCGCGCTGAACACCGGCACCCGATACCCGGTCGTCGGCCCGTCATGGGACCCCTCCTCGCCCAAGCGGTCCCACTCGAACCCGCGGTACAGCACCTCGAGAAGTTCGGGCTCGTGCTCGAGCAGATGGTTGTGGGCGAACGTTGCGCTCCCCAGCCAACTCGGCGGGTTGTCCTTGGCCTGACGTACACACAGCAACGACACATAGTCGGCCAGATCGACATGCAGGCCGGACTTCCCTGGATTGCCCACGCCTCGTCCCCCTTGATTCGGTCGCAGCCGACCGTCGGTCACGTAGTGGATCAGGGACGCATCGCTGTTCTGGGTCACCCCGTTGCCGACGTGGGCGAGCAGTCCCCAGTACAGGCGCTCGAGATCGGGGAGGGGCTGATCGACGGGGAACCCCTTGAGCACGGCGAAGCCTCGACCGGCGCGGAGCTGATGGCGGATCGCGTCCAGGGTGGGGGCCAGGTCGTCGATCACGAAGTCCTGGGCCCCGATCTCGACCAGGGGTCGATCGGCCACCGTTCGCAGCGCCCGCTCCAGTGCCGACACCTCGGCATCGGACAGGTGGAACTCCCACGAACGATCGGCGGCAACTTCGTTCCCGGTCCATGCGGTGAGATCGGCGATGACATCGGTGTGCATCGTCGCATCTTGCCATAGCAACGAGGATCTCTCCCGTTCGAACGTGCAGCACTGCGGAGCCATTCGCTCTACAGTCCGGTGATGATCAAGGTGCACGCATCAACCCCCAAACTCGAAGCGGCCATGGCCCGACTGGGCATCAGGAACTCGACGGCCATCCAGGTCGACAACGTCATCTACTTCAGTGGATTGACCGGGCTCGACCTCGAGACCGGCGAGGCCATCGACGGGGGGACCGCCGCGCAGGCTCGACACACCCTGGAGATCTTCGCCGACATCCTTTCCGATCTGGGACTGACCCTGGATCACGTGGTCAAGGTGAATGCCCATCTGGTGAATCTCGAGGACTTCGGGGCCTGGAACGAGGTCTTCCTCGATGTCTTCGACGCCCCCTACCCCTGTCGCACGACGGTCGGCGCTCCGCTCATCGTCGGACTGATCGAACTGGAGATCACGGCCGCCCTCGAACCCCGCCGATGACCCAGACCGGTCGAAGGGTTCCCCGAATCGAGGACAGAGCCCTCCTGCAAGGTCAGGTCGACTTCAC
>CALACD010000309.1 GCA_937890445.1 uncultured Acidimicrobiia bacterium
CGAACTCGACCGGGACGCTGCAATCGGCCCTTGCTCGCGCTGATCGGGCACTGGCGGACTTCCACGTCGAAGGATTGCCGACGAACCTGGCCGTGCTGCGGGCCATCCTGACCAGCAACGAGGTCCAAGCGGGCGATGCCCGGACGACCCTGTTGGCCGACCGTCCGGATCTGGCGATGGCCACGTCGGTCGAATCCACTCCTGTACGGATGCTGCTCGGCGCCGCTGCCGGTTCCCCGACCGGGTCGGAGCCACCGACTCGATCGACATCCACCTTGTCGGTGCTCGAAGGACAGGTCGGCATTGGTTCCCCGATGGATGCAACGGTCCTGGAGACCCGAGTCGGACTCGGAGCGATCGTCACGGTCGGCGACGTCCTGATGATCGTGAACGCCATGAAAATGGAGACCGAGGTGACCGCCACCTGCGACGGCGTGGTTGCCGGCCTCCACGACGGCAGTCCCGGGGATCCCGTGGTCGCTGGAGAGTTACTGGTGGTGATCGTTCCGGCCCTCGAGCGTGCCGAGGGCGATCGCTCTACGGCACCGGCGGCGTCATCCCCCTGGCACGAAACGCTCGACGAGGTCCAGGCCTTGCGCGATCTGGCCGATGCCCGCCTGGCCGCTGACTCCGACGAGCCCGGGGTCGTCCGTCAGCGCGATCGAGGCAAGCTCCATTGTCGAGCGCGCATCGATCTGCTCCTCGACGAAGGGACCTTCCACGAGGTCGGGAGCCTGGCCGGCTTCCCGTCCTATGACGAGCACGGTGCCGTGTCCGATTTCACGCCGGCCAACCACGTGGGCGGCTGGGGAGACATCGATCACCGTCAAGCCATCGTCTGTGCCGATGACTTCACCTCACGGGGCGGCCATTCCGACGGTGCCATCGGGGCCACGAGCTTCTATCTCGACCGCCTGTCGATCGAGCTGCGGGTGCCATCGGTTCGCCTGCTCGACGGGTCCTCGGGTGGCGGCAGCGTCGCCTCGATGGTCCCGCAGCAGAAGGCCGAGGGCGAGAGCGGGGCCAAGGAAAGCAGCGGTGCCATCACGGCCGGCCGGCCGCGGGTGTCGGGCAGCGGTGGATCATTCCTGCCCGGCCATCTGGGCAGCACCGAGTACACCGAGCAGCTCCAAACCGTGCCGGTCGTGAACCTGCTCCTGGGCAGCGTCGTCGGACTCGGCGCAGCCAAGGCAGTCCTGGGTCACTTCTCGGTCATGGTGCGTGACATCGCCCAGCTGTTCGTGGCCGGGCCCCCTGTCGTCAGCCACGCCATGGGGTACGACATCTCCAAGGAGGACCTGGGCGACTGGCGCATCCACTGCACCAACGGCTCGGTCGACAACGTGGCCGAAACCGAGGCCGAGGCAATGGAGATGGCCCGACGGTTCCTGTCCTATCTGCCCCCGAGTGTCTACGACGCCCCGCCCGTGTTGCCGGGCCGGGCCGACGATCCCGCCGATCGTCGGGAGGAGGAACTGCTGCACATCATCCCCCGCAAACGAACGACGACCTTCGACATGCGTCGAGCCATCGAGCTGATGGCCGATCGCGAGTCCTTCTTCGAGATCGGGCCGCTGTGGGGCAGCGACCAGATCACCGGGTTCGTCCGCTTCAACGGCTTTCCCCTCGGAGTCATCGCCTCCGACAGTCGCCACGTCAACGGCGGGGCGCTGACCGCCGACGGCTGCGACAAGCTGACCCGTCACCTGGACCTGTGCAGCCTGTTCCACATTCCGGTCCTGAACCTGATCGACAACCCCGGTTTCGCCGTCGGGGTCGAGCACGAGCGAGCCAGCACGATCCGCAAGGGCGGACGATGGATGGTCGCCTTCGCCCAAACCGACGTCCCCATCTTCTCGGTCCTGATGCGGCGCAGTTTCGGGGTGGCGGGCAACAACTATGCCACGCCGCAGAACCGGCCATCGGTCCGAGTGACGTGGCCGGCCGCCGACACGGGCGGGATCCCACCCGAGGGTGGCATCGAAGCTGCCTACAAGCGACAGCTGGCCGAAGCCGCAGACCCAGTCGCCCTCCGGGCCGAGTTGAACGCACGCATCGAGAGCGCACGCGGGCCCGTCGGTCCGCTGTCGAGGTTCCAGATCGAGGAGATGATCGATCCCCGAGCCACCCGAGGTCTGATCTCGGCGTGGGCGGCCACTGCCCACCGGATCGCCTCGCATCCGGACCGTCTGGCCGCTCGGCCGCTGCCGTTCCGCCCCTGAGCGGCGACGTATCGAGCGTCAGCGCACGTGCTGACGCTCCAAGACTCGTTGAAAATCGGCGAGAGTCGCTCGGTCGACCAGGTTCTCATCCTCGTCGAACGTCTCCCAGATCACACCGTCGACCGCCTGCATGGCCAGCAGGACGATGGCGCCTTCGCTGCCACCTTCCTCGGAGTGCAGATGGTCGCCCTCGTTGGAACCGAAGAAGCCGGGGGGACGAATCTGGTCCAGATGCCAGTCGCCGTCGCGTCGTTCCCAGGTTCGGTGCTCGCCCTCCACCACCAACGTGTCGGTGGGCCCGACGTGGCGGTGGGAGGGGCATCGCGCACCGGGAGCCAGCCGGAAATAGAGATCGACCTTCTGCCGCGTCTCGTTGACGCCCAGAACCCAGAAGTACAGACCGTCGTAGCCGGGGAACTGTCGCCAGACGATGTCGGAGTCGTCGATCTGGTTGGCGGGTCGGGGTGCGCTACGAATCAAAGCGTCGGTCATGGTGGTCAGCTTGCCTGGTCTTCTTCCACGATGGCAAGCACCGCCCCGGCCTCCACGGCTTGACCGGGCTCGACGGTCACCGCCGTGACGGTCCCGGCGACAGTGGCCGGGATCGACAACTCCATCTTCATGGCCTCCATCACCAACAGCACGTCGCCGGGGGCAACGAGGTCACCGACCGCGACGTTGACGGCAACGATGGTGCCGGGCATCGATGCCACCGTCGATCCCGCCTCCACCACCTGGCCCGGCTCGACGAAACGGGGCAGTCGCTCGAGCACGATCGTTCCCTGGGTGCCGTGGACCGAGACCAACGGGTCTGTGCCGGTGATGTCGAGCTGGCGCCGCACACCACCAACGGTCAGGTCCACTCGGTCCCGCGTGACGCCGTGGGCGATCGGGTTCTCGAAAGGTCTGCCGTCGACCACCAGCTCGACGAGCCGTCCCCGTTGGAATCGGTAGGCAACGTCGATCTCCTGCTCGTCGACGAGCAGCGTCACGAGTTGGGGAGCGGTGGCCACGTTGCGGAACCCGGTGGCGACGTACGGCGTGTGGCGGTCGCTGGCCCGGTGCACGGATTGCAGGGCCAGGGCGGCGGCCGCAGCGCTGATGGCAAGTTCTTCGCCTTCGACCAGGGATCGCCCGAGCACCGCAGGGTCGTTGCGTTCGAGGAAGGCACTGTCGCCCTGGTCGCCCAGGAACTCGGGATGACGCAGCGTGCGGACCAGGAGCTCCCGGTTGGTGGCGATGCCATCGATGGACGATCCGGCCAATGCCGCAGCCAGTTTTCGTGCCGCCCCCGACCTCGTCGAGGCGTGGGCGATGACCTTGGCGATCATCGGGTCGTAGTACTGCGTCACCTCGCCGGCATCGTCGATCGCGGTGTCGAGGCGAACGTCGCCGGGCACCGCGAACCGATGAACGACCCCGGTCGAGGGTCGGAAGTCGGCACGAGGGTCCTCGGCGTAGAGCCGGGCCTCCATGGCATGGCCGTTCGCGGGACCGATCGACGACTGTTCGGGAACCAGGCCGCCCTGGGCCACCTCGAGTTGCAGCTCCACCAGGTCGGCGCCGAGGATGGCCTCGGTGACCGGGTGTTCGACCTGGAGCCGGGTGTTGACCTCGAGAAAGAAGAACTCGGCGCTGCCGTCGGCAGCCGGCGGTGCCAGGAGGAACTCGACCGTGCCGGCATTCGTGTAGCCGATGGCCTGCCCTGCCTGGACCGCAGCAGCATGGAGGGCGGCCCGCGTGGCATCGTTGATCGATGCACTCGGGGCTTCCTCGATGATCTTCTGGTGGCGACGCTGTATCGAACACTCCCGCTCGTGGAAGTGCACGACGTTGCCGGCCTCGTCACCGAAGATCTGGACCTCGACGTGCCGAGACGGTGACACGTAGCGCTCGGCATAGATGGTGCCGTCGCCGAACGCCGACTCGGCCTCGCGGGCGGCGCCGGCCACGGCCTCGAGGAGTTGGTCG
>CALACD010000310.1 GCA_937890445.1 uncultured Acidimicrobiia bacterium
GGCCTTTGCCGAATCGGTCGAGGGCTACACGTTGGAGGTGGCCGAACAGATCACGGGTGTACCGGCCCGCGCCATCGGCGAGATGGCCGAGGCCTACGCGACCGCCGAGCGGGCCCAGATCCTGTGGACGCTCGGGATCACCGAGCACCACAACGGGGTCGACAACGTGTTGGCGTTGTGCAATCTGGCGTTGCTGTGCGGTCACGTCGGGGTGTGGGGGAGCGGTTTGGTGCCCTTGCGTGGCCAGAACAACGTGCAAGGGGGTGGCGACATGGGGGCGCTGCCCAACAAGCTGCCGGGTTTCGCCGACGTCGACGATCCCGAGTCTCGGCTCCGGTTCGAGACGGTGTGGGGTCAGTCCATCCCCCCGGATCCGGGGTTGCACCTCACGCTCATGTTCGAGGCAATGGGGCGGGGCGAGATCAAGGCGGCCTATGTCCTGGGGGAGAACCCCGCGGATTCCGAGGCCGACGTCGAACATGCCCGGGCCCTGCTGCGAGGACTCGATCTGCTGGTCGTCCAGGACATCTTCCTGACCCGCACCGCGCAGTTGGCCGACGTGGTCTTGCCGGCATCGGTGGGTTGGGCCGAAGGGGAGGGCACGGTCACGTCATCCGAGCGACGGGTTCAGCGGGTGCGGGCTGCGGTGACGCCGCCCGGCGAGGCCCGACACGATCATGAGATCATCGGCGATCTGGCCCGCCGCATGGGTGTCGACTGGGGCGACCCGACGTCCGAGGAGTTGTGGGACGAACTGCGATCGCTGTCTCCCATGCATCACGGGATGAGCTACGAGCGTTTGGAGAGCGAAGGTGGCCTGCAGTGGCCGTGCCCCGATCTCGATCATCCCGGATCGCCGTTCCTCCACGGTTGGCTGTGGGAGGACGACTTGGGCGGCCACCGTCGAGCACCGTTCTCGGTGGTCGAACACGAAGGTCCCAAGGAAGCGCTGACCGCTGAGTTCCCACTTCGACTCACGACGGGTCGAGCCCTCGACTCCTACAACACCGGGGTCCAGTCCGGGAGTCTGTCCTCACCCATCCGATACGGCGATGCCCTCGACGTCCATCCCGACGACGTCGAGAGGTTGGGATTGGTCGATGGTGAACGGGTGTTGGTGTCGTCGCCTCGGGGTTCGGTCGAGATGGCGATCCGGGTGCAGCCCGACATCCCCGTCGGGCTGACGTTCACCACCTACCACTTCCCCGAGTTGGTCGACATCAACCAGTTGACCAACGACGAATGGGACCGTCGATCGGGCACCTCGGAGTTCAAAGCGGCGGCAATTCGCATCGACAAACTGGATGCCCATGCCTGATCTGGTCATGTCCGACGAACGGGCCACCGACGCCGAGGCGGCAGTGGTCGACGCCGTTCTCGCTGCCGCCGGGCAGTCGCCGGCCGTCGCCCACGAGGACGAGCGGATGGTTCGGGGCGGTGTCCACCGCAAGAACGAGCGACGTCACCTGCTGCTACCGGCACTGCATGCATTGCAGAACGAGGCCGGTTGGATCTCACCCGGTGGCCTGAATCATGTCTGCGACGTGCTGCAGGTGCCGCCGGCGGAGGCCTACGGCGTGGCGACGTTCTACGAGCTGTTCCGGGTCGACGACCCCGGTCACCGCGACGACGTCGTGCACGTCTGCGTCGATGCCGCCTGCCAGATCGTCGGGGCCGAGACAAAGATCGAGGCGTTGGAGGCCGAGGGCAACCACGTGCACCGCAGTCCTTGTCTGGGCCAGTGTGAACGGCCGGTCGCGCTTTTCGTCCAGGGCCGGGGACGGCCCGACCTGGTACCAGCCGACGACGAGGCGTCGTCGGGGGAGATCCCGCAGCGTCATCAGGCGGGGCTCCGACTGCTTCGACGCGTGGGACGGGTCGATCCGAACTCGCTCGAGAGCTACATCGGAGCCGGCGGCTACTCGGCGTTGGCCAAGGCCTTCGCCTCGGGCCCGGCCGGCGTGGTGGACGAGGTCACGACGGCCGGGCTGATGGGACGGGGTGGCGCTGCCTTTCCGACCGGTAGTAAATGGCGTGCTGTCGCAGCCGAACCGGGCGCCGAGGCCGGGGCCCAGAAACACGTGGTCGCCAACGCCGACGAGTCCGAGCCGGGCACGTTCAAGGATCGCATCGTCATGGAGAACGACCCCTTCGCCATCGTCGAGGCCCTCACCATCGCCGGCTTCGCCACCGGGGCCACCAAGGGCTGGATCTACGTCCGGGGTGAGTATCCGCTGGCAACGGCTCGGTTGGCCAACGCCATCGCCCTGGCACGACGGGCCGGCTTCTTGGGGACGGGCATCGCTCGATCGTCGATCGACTTCGACATCGAGATCCGACGGGGGGCCGGCGCCTACATCTGTGGCGAGGAGACGGCGCTGTTCAACTCGCTGGAGGGATTCCGGGGCGAGCCTCGGCAGAAGCCACCGTTTCCCACGACACACGGCCTGTTCGGTCAGCCAACCGCCGTCAACAACCCCGAGACCCTGCTGAACGTGCTGGACATCGTGACCGACGGTGGTGCGGCCTATGCCACCTCGGGGACCGAAGGCTCCAAAGGTCACAAGCTGTTCTGTCTGTCGGGCCATGTCGCCCGACCGGGACTGTATGAAGTCGAGTTCGGGGCAACCCTGGGCGATCTGTTGGAGCTGGCCGGCGGGGTCCGGGGCGAGTTGCGGGCCGTGCTGCTCGGGGGCGCAGCCGGATCGTTCGTGGGACCCGAGTCGCTCGACCTGCCACTCACGTTCGAGCGAGCGAGGGACCACGGCGTTTCGCTGGGCTCGGGTGTGATCATGGCCTTCAACGACTCCACCGACTTCTCCGCTGTCGTCACCCGCATCGCCGAGTTCTTCCGAAACGAATCGTGTGGTCAGTGTGTGCCGTGTCGGGTGGGGGCGGTTCGTCAACACGAGGTGCTGGTTCGTACCGAGGCCCGACCCGGTGCCACCGATCTGGTACTGCTCGACGACATGGACCGGGCCATGAAGGACGCCTCGATCTGCGGTCTGGGTCACACCGCAGCCACCGCTGTTCGATCCGCCCTGGCCATGGGTCTCACCGAAGGGGCATCCGCATGAGCAAGACACCCGTCGATGGCACGGCCGTCCAGCTGACGATCGACGGTCGAGGGGTGACGGTCGAGCAGGGTCAGACGGTGCTCGACGCCTGCACCGCGGCTGGCGTGGACACACCGACCATCTGCTATGCCGAGAACCTGACGCCGGTCAACGTCTGTCGGGTCTGTGTGGTCGAGGTCGAGGGGAACCGGACCCTGGTGCCGTCGTGCTCGCGGCCGGCGGAACCGGCCATGGTGGTCCACACCGACTCCGAGCGGGTCCGCCACTCCCGCAAGATGGTGTTGGAGTTCCTGGCCTCGGGGGTTGATCTGAGCCAGGCCGATGAACTCGGTGGCTATCTCGAGGCCTACGACGCCGACCCGGGGCGCTACATCGAGCCGCAGACGATGGACGAGGAGATCCGGATTCAGGACAACCTCTACATTCGCGACTACGACAAGTGCGTGTTGTGTTACAAGTGCGTCGAAGCGTGCGGCGACGATGCCCAACACACCTTTGCCATTGCGGTGGCAGGCCGCGGCTTCGGGGCTCGGATCTCGACCGAATTCGACGCGGTACTGCCCGAGTCGGCCTGCGTCTATTGCGGCAACTGTGTCGCCGTGTGCCCCACCAATGCCCTGCAGTTCACGACCGAGTTCGATCTCCGCCAGGCCGGCGACTGGCGCCCCGATGAGCAGACCGTGACCCAGACGGTGTGCTCGTACTGCGGGGTCGGCTGCAACCTCGAGTTGCACGTGCAGGACGACACCATCGTCAAGGTGACCTCGCCGGCCGATCACTCGGTGACTGCCGGCATGCTCTGCATCAAGGGCCGCTTCGGATGGAACTACGTGCAGCCGACGATCTCCCGCAAGGCTGCCCCGGAGGCCGACTGACGGGGTCGTGGGTCGGGCATGGGGAGCCCTCCCCTTGGTCTCTTCGCAGCGCACGCGTACCGTCGGCGGTGTGAGAACTCGGTCGCTCCAAAGGTTTGTCGCAGTCGGTGCGGCCGTGCTGGCCTTGACGGGCTGTGTCGATGGGCCGACGAGCATGGAACCTGCGGCACCGTCGTCGACCGCGTCTTCGGTCACCACGACAGCAACCGTTCCCAGCACCACCACGACCACCGAAGACCCCGCCGCTGCCGTCCTGGCGGCCTACGAGGGCTTCAACCGGGCCTTAGAGGCGGCAATGGACACGTTCGATTCAGAAAGCAGCGAGCTTGCTGAGTTCGCAGGTGGACAGTTTCTCAGTCGTCTCCAGGCGGAATTCCGAGAGCGGGCCGAACTGGGCCATCGGGGGTTCGGCTCCGTTCTCGTCGGAGAAAGCCCCTACGTGTCATTCGCGTCTCCGGATACAGCGACGGTAAGAGCCTGTCTCCTGGACCTGATGTCGCGGGTAGATGCCGATGGAAGGGTAATCGTCGCGCC
>CALACD010000311.1 GCA_937890445.1 uncultured Acidimicrobiia bacterium
CCACGACAACATGCCTCTCTGAACCAACGACGCTGGCCGCCGACCGACCCGCAGCCATGTCCGAGCAGGAGAAAGAAATCCTGGCTATCCCTCGGGCCCCGGGTGGGGGTAGATTCCAGGGCGACCTCCGGGTCACTCAGAACAAAGGCACAACGGGGTGCTCGAGGTTCGTCAACAACCGATTAGTAGGAGCTACACCGTCGTGCCTGAGACCGTCACCATTACCGATAACCGAACCGGCGAATCCGTCGAGGTCCCCCTCGTCGACGGTGGCGTCGATGCGAAGGCGTTCGGCAAACTTCTGCCCGGGGTGTGGTTCTTCGACCCGAGTCTCGGCTTCACTGCGTCGACCGCGTCGTCCATCACCGAACTCGACGGTGGTGCGGGCATCCTGCGCTACCGCGGCTACCCGATCGAACAACTGGCCGAGCACTCGACCTTCCTCGAAGTCTGCTATCTGCTTCTCAACGGGGAGCTGCCGAACACCGAGCAACTCGATGCGTGGGTGCACGACGTCACGTATCACACCTACATCCACGAGAACATGCGCAAGCGGTTCATGGAGGGCTTCCATCACGACGCCCATCCAATGGGCATGCTCATGTCGGCCATCGCTGCGCTGTCGACCTTCTATCCCGAAGCCAAGAACATCGACGATCCGCAGAATCGGTACATCCAGATCAATCGTCTGATCTCGAAGGTGCCGACTCTGGCGGCGATGGCATACCGGGCCAGCATCGGCATGCCCTTCGTCTACCCGGACAACAATCTGAGCTACGCCGAGAACTTCCTTTCGATGATGTGGCGAATCAACGAACCCCACTACGAACCGGATCCCGTTCTGGCCAAGGCTCTCGACGTGTTGCTGATCCTGCACGCCGATCACGAACAGAACTGCTCGACCACCACCATGCGGACCGTAGGTTCGTCCCACGCCGACCCGTACTCGGCCGCAGCGGCCGCTACCGGAGCCCTGTACGGACCACGCCACGGCGGCGCCAACGAGGCCGTGATCAACATGCTGGTGGAGATCGGGACCCTGGAGAACGTTGCCCCCTTCGTCGAATCGGTCAAGCGGGGCGAAGACCTTCTGTGGGGCTTCGGCCACCGCGTCTACAAGGCATACGATCCCCGAGCTCGCATTGTCAAGGAGCACGCGGATCAGGTCTTCGAGGTCACCGGCAAGAACCCGCTGTTGGACATCGCGTTGAAGCTCGAGGAGATCGCTCTGAACGACGACTACTTCAAGAGCCGGAATCTCTACCCGAACGTCGACTTCTACACCGGCCTGATCTATCAGGCCATGAACTTCCCGATGGACATGTTCACTGTGTTGTTCACCATTGGACGTATGCCCGGTTGGCTGGCCCACTGGCAGGAATCGCTCGAGCAGAACTCTCGCATCACCCGCCCCCGTCAGCTGTACACGGGAGCCGGTGCACGGGATTACGTGTCCATGGCTCAGCGCTGATCGAGCCCGGCGCTGATCGAGCCCCGGCGCTGACAAGCCCCGGGCGCTGATGGAGAGAGCACGACTGCGTGACGACGTTCGCCACCTCGAGATCAGAGGTGGCGGACGTCGTCGAGCGGCCTGGCCTGGACTGCTCCGACCTGCACCGATGCCTCGACAGCGATGGCTCTGCCCCGTTGCACGAGAACCGGCTGGAGCTCCACGAGACTGATCTCGTCGTAACTGGCCGCTCCGGCCAGAGCAGCGAGCAGGGAACGCAGCGCGTCCCGGTCGGCCCGCTCACCGAGCCAGGACCGGACGACGGGTGATTCCACGAGCCGGTGCAATTCATCGGAGCCCACGGGCAACACCTGATGGGCCCGATCACCGACGCCGCCTCTTGCCGGGCCGAACGTCATACGCGCCCCCCGGCTTCGATCGTGCTCGAGGCGAATCTCCAGGTGAACCCCGAGCTCAGCCATCGGTTGCACGATCGCGGGCAGAAAGTCGCTGCGAGCAGACATCCGCTCGTAGGCGGCAGTCAGTTCGTCGCTGTCGTGGAGATCGAGAGCAGTTCCACCTCGCTCCCCCACGACCCGATCAGTTCGACCGCCGGCCTTGAGCACCACCGGGTAACCCAAGGCTTCGGCCGCCCTCCGTGCATCGTCTCGACTCGATGCCACCATCATCGGCGCCATCTCGACACCGAGTGTCTCCAGGAACCGCTGGACCAGAGGGTTGGCCAGATCGGTTTCGGTCGACCCCGCAAGGAGATCAGCAACCACCGATACCAGGGCATC
>CALACD010000312.1 GCA_937890445.1 uncultured Acidimicrobiia bacterium
GATCATGCACGTGACCGGCGACCCCGAAGGCCCTCCGACATTCGTCGGCACCGGCATGGCCGACACCAACGCCGGGGTACACGCCTTCGCCGGGATCGGCTACGCGCTGTTCCAACGAACCCGAACCGGTCTGGGATGTCACGTCGACATCTCGATGATCGATGCCCTGTTCCACATGCACGAGCAGAACGTGCAGGCGTACTCGTTGACCGACGGCGCCGACGTACCGATGCGAGGTGGGCGGCACTACAACCCGGTCTCCCCCGCCGGCGTGTTCCAGGGGCCCGAGGGCTGGCTGGTCGTGCTGTGTGGGGTCAACCAGATCAAGAACCTGTGGCAGGCCCTGGACCGGCCCGAGCTGGCCGACGACCCCCGCTTCGCCGACAACACCAAACGCATCGAGAACCGCGCCGCTCTGACCGAGATCATCGAGACCTGGATGGCGACCTTCGACACCGATGCCTCGGTTCTCAAGGCCCTGGAGATGGCACGGGTGCCGTCGGGTCCCGTCCTCAGCCCGGCCGATGCCATCACCCATCCGTACTTCATCGAGCGAGACATGGTGCGAGAGATCCACGATCCGATCGCCGGTTCCTTCACCGTCCCTGGATTCCCCATCAAGTTCTCCGGGACGGTCCCGCAACCGGACCTGGTCGCCCCGACGCTGGGTCAGCACAACAGCGAGATCCTGGGCGACCTCCTGGGCTATGACGAGGCGACGATTCGTCAGTGGGAGCAGGATGGACTTCTCGGAAGCAAGGATCGCTGAGATGTTCCCCGCCGAACTCCTCGCGTTGGCCGCTGCAGCTGGCGCCGCGCTGGTGCAACGAGACCAGAAGGTGGCGGTTGCCGAATCCTCGGCCGGGGGACTCATCTCGGCCACCTTGCTCACGGTTCCGGGTGCATCGGCCTTCTACCTGGGTGGTGCCGTCGTCTACACCGCCCGATCCCGAGGGCTGTTGTTCGGCCGGGACGAACTCCCACCCGATACCCGAGGTGCAACCGAGGGATTCGTCCAGCACCTGAGTCTGGGAGCGCGTCGAGAGATGCGGGCAGACTGGGGGCTTGCCGAGACGGGGGCCACCGGCCCGAGCGGCAATCCGTACGGCGACCCGGCCGGGCATGCATGGGTCGGGGTCGCCCGGCCCGATGGGGCCACGACCGCCCGCAACGTGTCGACCGGATCCGATGATCGCGTCGCGAACATGGTGCGCTTCGCCACGGCGGCTCTCACGCTGTTGGTCGAAGAGATCGATCGGACTTGACCAACCTCCGAGGCGGACGACCTCTCACCGCCCTGGTCGCCGTGATCCTCACCCTGTTGTCGGCAACGGGAGCCGTCGCCCAACCGCGTGCCGCCAGACTCGATCCGGCAGGACTCGTCTCGGCACAACTCGATCCAGGGGCCCTGCGACACCGGCAACAGACCTTGCCGGCAACCGACCCCGAGTCCTTTCTGCGGGCCGCCTATCTGGGCCTGCTCGGCCGTGACGCCGACCCGGCCGGCATGCGGTACTGGTTGGATCGCATCGACCGAACCGCAGCTCGTTCCGAGGCACTCGTCGCCATGGCCGGCACTGCGGAGCATCGCAGCGTCGTCGTCGACCGCGCCTACGCCGGCTTCCTCGACCGCAGAGCCGATGCCGAAGGCCGCGCCTACTGGTCCCGCGACCTCATCGAGAGACGAACCGAACGCCAGCTCCATGCCCAGCTGCTGAGTTCCGAGGAGTTCTTCCAGCGGGCCGGGTCGACGAACTCGGCATTCATCGGCGCACTGTACCGCGCCCTCTTCGACCGAGAGCCCGACGCACCAGGAGCCCAGTACTGGGCGAGCCGACTGGCTCAGGGCACCAGCCGCCACCAGGTTGCCCGCGCCTTGGTTGCGTCTCCCGAAGCTGCCGAGCAGCCGACACTCGGCATCGTGTCATCCGACCCGGCCCCCGACTCAGCCGTGCACTCCCTCAACCGGATCTCAGTCACGCTCGACCGAACCATCAACCTCGAGGACTCGGCCGTGATCGTCTCGATCGACGGAGTTCGCCAGCCGGGCAGGATCGTGACCCGGACACCGGCGACGCAATTCGAGTTCCTTCTCGAGCGCAGCCCACGCAACGTTGCCGTCGGCTCGCGAGCTACGGTCGTCGTCACGATCCTCGCCTTCGACGGGACCGAGGTCACTCGGGCCGACTACGGTTTCGTGTTCGCTCCGAACGTGGTCGGCGGAACGCTGGACGAGCTCATCGTTGCCTTCTACGGTCACGCCAAGACGCCGCTGCTCGGCGTGATGGGAGAAGGCACCCCGGACGAAGCAGTCCAACGACTCCTGGCCCAGGCAGCCCCTTATCGAGTCGACGATCGTCCGGTCGTTCCCGCCTTCGAACTCATCGCGACGCTGGCCACGGCTGCTCCCGGGGAACGCGGTACCTACAGTGCCCGGACCCCTCCCGACCTGATCCGGCCCTACCTCGACGCCATTCGCACGGTCGACGGGAGACTCGTCCTCGACATCCAACCGGGCCGGGCCGATTTCGAGACCGAAGCCCGGGCCTATGAACAGATCCTGCTCGAACCCGAGGTCGGGCTGGCCCTCGACCCGGAATGGGCGGTCGGACCCGACGAAACCCCAGCAGGCAACATCGGGTCGGTCGACGCATTGGAGATCAATCGAGTCGTGAACTACCTGTCGGGCCTCGTCGTGGCCAACGACCTACCGGACAAGCTGCTGATCGTTCACCGCTTCCGTCCCGACATGGTCCGCAACCCCGAGGCGATCGTCGAACGACCCGGCGTCATCATCCTGTTCCAGGCCGATGGGGAAGGAAGCCCGGGACCCAAGATCGCCGACTACGACACACTGCTCCCCGACCGCTTCGCCCGAGGCATCAAGGTCTTCTACGACGAGGACCATCCACGAATGAGTCCCGTCGATGTGCTTTCACTCAGCCCTCGCCCGGACTACGTCAGCTATCAGTGACCTCGGAGTCGGCGGGCGAAGCTGAGTTCGTGGCCGTCCGGGTCCCGCACATGGAAATAGCGCTCGCCCCACGGTGCATTCGACGGCGCCATCATGGGATCGAAGCCCGACTCGACACACCGCTGGTGCACCTCGTCAGGGCTCTCCACGTGGAAGATGACCCGACCCCATGCTGGAGTCGGGGCGTCGTCGACCCTTTGCAGATTGACGAAGTCGGGGCCGATGGACAACGAGCTGAAGGCCGCGGTGGGTCCGCCGTAGACCAGCTCGAAACCGAGGGCTCGGTAGAACGCCAGCGATCGGGTCATGTCGACGACGTGGAAGGTGATGGCGTTGATCTCGGGCCGGAAAGCCATACCGCTGTCCTAGCACGAATGCCGAGCCGCCCCGACTCCGACCGAAGGAACCCGCTGCGGCGAACCAACGACTAGCGTTCGTCGGGTGTCCACCGAAGACGACATTGCCATCGCCGCCGTCGAACTCGCCAACGCGTCCTTCTACGCTGCCCATGAAGCACGCGACCTCTCGACAATGTCGTCGATCTGGGAGCAGAGCCCGCGAGCAGTCTGTGTGCATCCCGGTTGGCCGATTCTGCGAGGTTGGGCCGCCATCGAACAGTCATGGCGCCAGATCTTTCATGGACCGGGGCGCAACCAGTTCATCCTGACCAACGAAGAGGTCATGCTGGACGGCGACATGGCCTGGGTCACCCTCGACGAGAATCTGGTCGACGGCAGCGCTGCTTCCACCATCGCCGCCACCAACGTCTTCGTACGCACGACCCAGGGATGGCAGCTCACCTTGCACCATGGCTCCCCGGTCATGGTCGGATTGACCTGATCGCTCGCTCGCCGACGGGAACCGCCGATGCTGCGGGCGCACGGACTTCTGGTCGTGGCGCACGGACTTCTGGTCGTGGCGCACGGACTTCTGGTCGTAGAGTGTCGCGAGTGACCAGCGACCCCGTCGAGCCAGACGTACCCCTCGACGGCGACAGCGGGCACGATCCACAAACCCCTCACTCGGTTCCGTCGGCCGAGGAGCCGGCCTCGGCGCTGGTTGCGTCGATTCGGGGCCTTCTGGAATGGATCGTCGTCCTGGTCCTGGCGGTCGCGGTCGCCCTGTTCCTCCGAGCCTTCGTCCTCCAGGCGTTCTGGATCGAGTCCGGGTCGATGGAGACCACCCTCGAGATCCGCGACCGCGTCATGATCAATCGCCTGAGCTATCGGATCGGCGAGCCCGGCCACGGCGACATCGTCGTCTTCGATCGCCCGGATGGTCTGGACGGCGACACCCAGGATCTGATCAAGCGGGTGATCGCGATCGGTGGCGACGTGGTCGAAGGCCGCGACGGCCGCATCTTCCTCAATGACGTGCCGCAGGACGAGACCTACCTCGACGCCGGCGTGACGACCTCGAACTTCGGCCCCGTCGAGGTTCCCGACGGGTACGTCTGGGTCATGGGCGACAACAGGGGCCGATCGAGCGACTCCCGGGTCTTCGGGCCGGTTCCTGTCGATTCCATCGCCGGGAAATCGTTCGTGCGTTTCTGGCCGCTCGACCGGTTGGGAACTCCGTAGCCGGCCTTTGCGGTTCACCCACCCTCCGCGACTCAGATCTTACGAGCCCGGCCGTCCTGCTTGGCCAGTTCCTGCTTGGCCTTGCGGGCCTCTCCAGCGGCGGCCAACTGGGCCCGATTCGAATCGTCGACCCGCATGAAGTTCTGGCGCCAGCGGTGATCATCGTTCCACACGAACGGCGTCTGGACCGTGGTCCGTGGCATCGTGGCGTTCTGGAGCAGATCCAAGGCCATCCCGAGCACCGCTCGTTGCATCGGTAGATCGTCCGGTTTCCCCATCGGATTGCCCAGTGGGAAATCGGTGAACAGGAAGCGAGGCGCCCCGGCCTGTTCCACGATGTCGCGGGCCGAACCGGCGACGACGGTGGGAAGACCCTCGGCCTCGAGACGGCGTGCAACCAGACTCACGGTCTGGTGACAGACCGGTCAAAGGGGTACCAGCAGTACCACGTCGACTTCGTCGGCCTGCACCAGCTCGAGCACGGCGGGTGCATCGATCTCGTTGGTCCGCCGCTGGCTGTAGTCGGTGGGCACACCGTAGAAGCGGGGCGAGATCGACCCCAGGCGCCCATCGGCCACCATGTCCTTGGCGTGTTGGATGGGAAGGAAGGTGCCGAGATCATCGGTGTGGGTCGCGTCCTTGTCCCACGACAGATCCTCGGTGTACATCTTAGCCGGGACATCGTCGATGCCGAGCGCGTAGACGTGCTTGGCCTTGCCCTCGGGCCAGTCGCTCGGCCGATCATCGCGGTACAGGAACGAGGTGGTGACGATTCCCAGCCGACTCTGCGACAGTGGTTTGGTCAGCGGGGCGAACGGGGCATCGTCGTTGTAGGCCCACTGATACGGAGCCCCGTACCCCTGTGCGCCGTAGAACTCACGCGACTTGTCGATGTAGCTGACAAACGTACGATGGGCGCGATCGATCATGGGGAACACGCTAGGGGTCAGGGTGTCTCCGACGCCAGCTTGCGGATCACGCCGACCGCCTCGAGACGGTCGAGTCGGGAGTCGTCGTAGCCTGCGAACTCTGCCAGCACGGCCCGATTGTCCTGGCCCAGGATCGGGCTCGGGTGCAAGGTCGGCAACGCACTGCCATGCCAACGGATGGGGCTGCGAGGCAAGGGCACCCGGCCCAACTCCGGGTGGTCGATCCACTCCAGTGCCCGGCGTTGGTGACTCAGCGGATCCGACACCACCTCCTCGACGGTGCGGACGGCGGCAGCCGGGATGTGGGCTGCCTGCAACCGGGCGGCGGCGTCGGACTTCGGCAACTGCGAGGTCCAGGCCTCGACCACGGCATCGACATCGGCCATGTTGGCCGATCGTCCCGTATTCCCCTGCAACCGCTCGTCATCGAGCAGGTCGGGGCGACCGATGACGTCGAGCACCGACCGCCAGTGACGGTTCGTGACCGCGATGAGCGCCACATGTCCATCGGCGCAGCGGTAGACGTTGTAGGGCGCGATGGCGAGTGCGGCGTGACGGTTCCCGGTTCGCAGCGTGCTGCCCGTCGTCTGCCATTGCCCGAGCGCTGAGGCCAGGGTGAAGAAGGTGGCATCGGCCATGGCCGCTTCCACCGATCGACCGACACCGGTTCGTTCTCTTTCGAACAGCGCAGTGGTGACCGCCCCGTACAGATGCGTGCCGCCCAGGAAATCGATGAATGCGGGTCCGGCCTTGAGCGGCGGCTGATCCTCGTCGCCGGTCAGGCTCATCACCCCCATGTGGGCTTGCACGGTGATGTCCATGGCCGGAATCGCGGTGTCGAGCAGCGACCCATCGGGTTGTCGGACCCCGAACCCGGCTCCGTGGGCGTAGATCAGCCGAGGGTTCACTTCGCGGAGTTGCTCGAATCCGATGCCCAGGCGCTCGGGGACGCCGGGGGCGTAGTTCACGACCACCACATCGGCCTTCGCCACCAAACATCGAAACGCCTCCAGGCCCTCGGGGTGTTTGAGATCGATGGCGACCGACTCCTTGTTGGAGTTCAGCATGGCGAACGGCAACGACGCCCCGCGGGACCGGAGGGTTTCGCCATCGAGTGGTTCGACCTTGATGACCCGGGCGCCCGAATTGGCCAAGAGGAACGAGCAGTAGGGCCCCTGGTAAATCTGCCCCAGATCGAGCACCGTGATACCGGCAAGGGGTAGATCTCGGGGCTCGGTCATTTGAAACTGCCGCCGAGGAGCTCGCGTGCCATGATCAGACGCTGGACCTCGCTCGGGCCTTCTCCGACCCGGCGGATGCGGAGCTCTCGGTACCACCGTTCCAGTGGAAGGTCCTTGGTCATGCCGAGGCCGCCGTGGATCTGCATGGAGCGATCCACGACACGACCCGACGCTTCGCTGGCCACCAGCTTTGCCATGGCCGCCTCGGTCCGGAATCGTTCGTTCTTGTCGGCTTTCTGCGCCGCTTCGAGGATGCAGTAGCGGGCGTGGCGGATGTCGATCTCGTTGTCGACGATCATCCACTGAACCGCCTGCTTGTCGGCGAGCGGTCCACCGAACGTCTCCCGGTTCTTGGCCCAGTCGATCGCCATCTGTTGGGCCACGATGGCCACGCCCAGACAACCTGCGGCATAGGGAATACGTTGCCGACTCAGGCGATCGTTGGCGATGGCGAAACCACGGTTGACCTCGCCCAGGATCTGGTCGGTGCTGACCCGCATCTCGTCGAAGGAGATCTCGGTGGCGTAGTGGGTGGACCGCAGCGTGTGCACCACCCGCACGACGTTGAAGCCGGGGGTGTCGGTGTCGACGATGAAGGCCGTGACGCCGTTGCGGCCCGGGTCATCGGAGGTGCGAGCGAAGACCAACGCGAAGTCGGCCTTGTCGGCCCCGGAGATGTAGAGCTTGGCACCATTGATCACCCATTCCTCCCCGTCGGCGTGGGCCCGGGTCTGGATGGCTCGGGCCGGGTCGCTACCGCCCGATGGTTCGGTCAGGGCGAAGCAGCCCTTCTTCTCACCTCGGAGAGCCGGGTAGAGGTACTTCTCCTTCTGCTCGTCGCTGGCCTCGTAGAGCTGGGCCAGACCGGCACCCCCGAAGGTGCCGTAACAGGGGTTGTACAGTCCGGCTCGGTGTTGGCTCATCTCGATCGCCATCAGCGCTCGGGTGGTGACGTCGAGGCCGGGGCCTCCGAACTCGGCGGGAATATCGAGTCCGTAGAAACCCATGTCCTTGGTCATGGCCACCAACCGGGCCTGATCCTCTGGTTCCAGAGAACCGGCGTCGGGGTCCAGTCCGGCCTCGAGGGGCACGATCTCTTCTCGCACGAAACGGCGAACCGTTTCGACGATCATCTGTTGTTCATCGGTGAGGTCGAAGTTCATGGCAGTGCTTTCGGGGCAGAGTCGGTAGGGGCAGAGTCGGTGTTCAGAGCGAGAGGCGGCCGAGCGGCCGGTCGTGATCGGCGTTGCCGATCGGTAGCGATCCGTGCATGCCGGCGTGCACCATCAAGAGCTCTTCCCACCGCGTGAGGTAGGCGTGCGTGAACTCATAGCGGAACTGGGCCGCCGCGTTGTTGCCGATCTCCGCGGTCAACGCGGTCCGCATTCCGAAGGCCCGGGTGCCACCGGCGTAGCCGATCTTGACGATGACGTCGTCGGCATCGGCGATCTCGTACACGCCGAGCTGGGCCGGAAGCGCGTCGATGGTGGCGGCGTCGAGCGGCTGCCATGGTTTGTTCATCTCCAGTCCCGACATCTCAGACTCCCGTGAAGGTCGGGGCTCGCCGTTCGAGCCGAGCCGCGATCCCCTCACGTGCATCGGTGCTGTGGCGAGCCGCGTCGACCAGCGCGTCGACATCGTCGTGATCGATGCCGTCGCGGAACGTCATCTGCCGGGACAACACGCCTTTCATGGCCCGCAGACTCAACGGGGCGTTGGCCGCGACCCGGTCGATGACGGCTCCTGCTGCTGCTTCCAAGTCGTCGGGTTCCGCCACCCGCAGGATCATTCCCAACTGCGCCATCCGCTCCGCCGACACCGGGTCCCCCAGTAGCAGCATTTCTCGGGCGAACACCGGGCCGCCGACCTCGAGGATCTTCTTGGCCAGGAACCAGCTCGGAGCGAGACCGATCTGAGCCAGCGACATACCGAATCGGGCCGTCGACGATGCGATCACCAGGTCGCTGTGCAAGGCGAGCTCGTTACCACCGGCAATGGCGTCGCCCTGCACGACAGCGACCACGGGGAGCGGATAGCACTGGACGGCGTCGAGGGCCGTCTCGATCGCGGTGGCGCTGGTGGCCATGCCGTTGCTCTCCCGCTCCTTCAGATCGACGCCGGAACAGAACACGCTGCCCTCGGCTCGCAGCACCGTGAGCCGCTCGGTGTCCGGTGGTTCGACGGTGAACAACGCAGTCAGCTCATCCAGCATCTCGGCGTTGAGGGCGTTGCGTCGCTCGGGCCGAGCCAACGTGATGGTGCGGACCGCGCCGCCGGAGTCGACGTGCGATCGAACCAGTGCAGGAGTGTCATCGGGCATGGTCGGAACCTAGTCGGCCGCCGACGACCCGGGGAAAACCGACCGGCCGGCCGGTCGACCCGGTCGACGACGCCGGTCACTCAGGTACCGGGAACCGTCGTGCCGTAGCCGAAGAGTCGGGACCGGACGTTGCGCATCTCGGTCACGGACGAGCGTTCGTGGCCCGCCATCGCCCAGAGACGACCCAGGTGCATCGTCATGGCCGCAACCTCGGGATCCCGGTGCAGTTCGGTCCGTTCGAGGAGTTCGAGGGCCGGATCTCCTCCGTCGCTGGTCTCCGGGGCGTCAGCGGTGGCCAAACAACAACCGATCTACTTGGCCGGCGACACCGGCGACATCGAGTCCGGCGTCGCGGACGCGTTGCCGGGCCGTGTACTCCGCAGCCAGCAACGCGGCCTCGGCTGACGGACAACCGAAGATGCTGACGAGTTGCTGCATCAGCTCGGTGCGATCCAGCCGCTGAGCAGCCTGTTGATCCAGGAAGACCCGGACCTCTTGCACTCGAGTTCGCTTTGCCCCCATCGAATCCACACAGCCTCCTCACGCTCACCGAGCGAGTACCACGGGCCCGTCATCGAACCGTGTGAACGCCGACGACTTGCCCTTCTGCCCCCTCAGCCTGCTTGTTCAGCGAGGGCGATCCCATGGGTAGTGCTGCCCCTCTCCGGGGCCGAGAACGGGTAGGTTCGCTCAGCGCTCTCACCACCGGTGAACGCAGCGACGCGGTGCGCGAGATCCGGCGTCGCGCCGAGAGTGATGGCCCGACTCGGTCTACAGTCGTCGCCAACATGCAGCTCGTCCCCTTGCCTCACGTCGGGATCATCGGCGACACCTCGCTCTCGCTGATGGTGGCCGTGTCCCGGTTCAACGCCATCACCGGTGTGCTCGGCCTTCTCCTGATCGCAGTTGGCGTGGTCCGTTGGCGACGATCATCAGGAGCGACTCGGACCAACGGCTCGTCGGGGACCGACGAGCCGTCGTGAGCCCGTTCGAGTGGCCGTGGTGACCACGACCGACGGACGCTCGCCCCTCGGCGTGGTTCGCTCGACGGGCGGTCTGATCGCGCTGTGTCTGATGGTGATGTGGGCGGTCGAAGGGCTCGACACGTTCGTCTTCGGGGACCGACTGCAGCAATCGGGGATTCAACCTCGGCAGGCTCGAGGCCTCGACGGCATCTTGTGGGCGCCGTTCCTGCACTCCGGCTGGAGGCATCTGATCTCGAACACCATTCCCTTCGCCGTACTCGGCGGATTGGTGGCGGTGCGAGGTCGGGGCCGGTGGGTCACGGTGACCGCACTCTCGGCCCTCCTGGGCGGTTCGATGACCTGGTTGTTCGCAGGATCGGGAAACCACCTGGGGGCCAGCGGCGTGGTGTTCGGCTATCTCGGTGCGCTGGTCGGGGCCGCCATCTTCGAACGACGCCCGGCCTCGATCGCCCCGGCACTGGTGGCCATTCTCCTGTACAGCGGGATGGTGGTCGGTTTCGTACCCCAGACCGGGCTCTCGTGGGAGGGTCACGTCTTCGGCGCCATCGCCGGTCTGACGGCGGCCAAGTTCCTGGCCGAGCCCGATTCGCCGCGACCCGAGGACGAGGACGACGGCTACTGGTCGGGCTTCTGAGAACGTCGGGGGACCGGGAAACGGCTCGGCTCATCGGCCCGGCGGCCTCGTGTGGTGGCTGCGCTCGGTAACCAGCAGATCCTCGAAGAACGCGGTCGACTTCCTCAAGATCCCCGGTTCAGCGGTCGACAACTCTGAGCATGACCCGACCGGCAATCAGGCTCGCGATTGCGCTCGTCGTCGTCCTGGCGGCCACGCTGATGCCATCGGCGTCGTCGGCTGCGACACCGACCTGGGACGTTCGAACCACGCCGCCGGCCATGCCGGGGGCCACCCTCATTGCCATTTCTGCCGATTCGGCGACGTCAGCCATGCCGGCGTGGGGGATCCTGTGCAGCGGCCGCTATCACCGCATCCAGTTGGACGACAACGAGGACGCCGTCATCACCTTCGCCGGCGGAGCACCGATCAGCTATCCGATCTGGATCGTGGGTGGCCGAGACGTACGGGTCGTCGGCCTCGAGATGTCCCTGGCCACCCAGCCAGGCTGCGGTATC
Organism: uncultured Acidimicrobiia bacterium; assembly: GCA_937890445.1. GTDB lineage: Bacteria > Actinomycetota > Acidimicrobiia > Acidimicrobiales > SZUA-35 > JAHECQ01. The sequence goes on from CALACD010000312.1 coordinate 11,162, forward strand.
GGCGAGCTGCCCAATACTGGCAGCAGCGCCACCAACATCCATCCCCGCATCCCGGGCGCCATGGCGCTGCGACTCGAGAACTACGGCACGTCGTTCGTCGAGGGCGCCGACATCGACCTCACCGGTCACGAGGCCGACTGCTTCGTCGTGAGGAATCCGCCCGACCTCAGCAACAGCGATGCCCGTGATCAGCGCCACGTGGTGTTGCAGAACACGAGTTGTCGCGGCATCGAAGGACTCGGCAAGTCGGCCATCGGCGATGGAGTCCATGGCGACCTCCTGCAGAACCAGGGCAACGACGTGATGTCCTCGCTCACCCTCGAGAACGTCTCGGTACGGACCAGCATGGAAGGGCTCGTCCTTCACGAATGGGACGGCTACGCCGGCGCCCGCAACCTGACCATTCGGCGCTTCGACTACGCCGCCGACCCCCGCTACGCCAACGACGATGCGTACGAACAGTGGGGTGTTGCCTTCGCAGCCTGGGCCGACAACTGGACATTGGAGGACGTCTACCTCGACGACCCCATGGGCAACGACTACGGCTTCGTCAATCAACAACGTTACGGGGGCTTCGCTCACGGTGTCGTGCAACGCCACCAGGCAATCTTCCGATCGCTACCACCGGGCGGTTCGTTCGCGCCGCCGGCCTTGGTCGGCGGCGGCTACCGGTCACCCCACGACGGCATCACGGCAGGTACCGGCGCCGACCCCAACATTGCGTCCCGGGACCAGATCACCCGCCTCTATCGGGCTGCGTTCGGCCGGGCCCCCGACGCCAACGGGCTTGCCTACTGGACAGAGCGGGCTGCTTCGGGACTCGACCTGGCCTCGATGGCGGCCTTCTTCCAGGGCTCGCCCGAGTGGACGGCCCTCTTCGGAATGGCGGCCAGCGATTCCGATCTGATCGCCGCCCTCTACGCCAACGTCCTGAACCGTGCTCCCGACGCTGCCGGTCGGGATTACTGGTTGCGTCGCCTTGCCAGCGGGGAGATCTCCACGGTCAGGTTGGTCATGATCTTCTCCGAATCGCCGGAGAACGTTGCCCGAACGGCTTCGTCGTCCTGAGGTAGCACCTCGGACGAACCATTCGGCCGACCGCTCAGTGCCGTTCGACCGCTCAGTGCCGTTCGACCGCTCAGTGCCGTTCGACCGCTCAGTGCAGTTCGACCGCTCAGTGCAGTTCGACCGCTCAGTGCAGTTCGACCGCTGTCTCGCCCAACGTGTAGACGAAATCGCAGTGGCTGGCTCCGCTCATGATGGTCTGGGTTCGGGCGAACTGGATGTCGGGATTGAATCCCTGCACCATCGTGCCGTCGCGATTGCAGCTGAGGGCAGCGCCGAGTTCAGCGAGCCCGAGCTCTCGATACATCTCGGCGTAGCGGCAGCGCGTCACGTTGAAGGCGAACGTGGATGCCGACTTGGAGATGATGTCGATCTCGAGCGCACCGCCCTTGGTCCAGTTCTCCATGGAGTCGGCGAAGTGGGCCAGATCGGATCCCCCCATGTGTTCGGCCAGGGCTGCGCCCTGGGTCTGGGCCACCTCGACCACGACTTCCGTGGCCAATTCGACGACCCGATCGTGACCGAACTCCTCGCCGAGACGTTGCAGCAGCGGAGCCACGATCCGTGCCTCGATCTCGCGCCGCTTGAGTACGCCGACGTCATTCAGGGTGTCGGGGCGAATGGGTTCGTTGTCGGACATCGGATCTCCTCGATCGGCATCGTCTGGTAGAGCCCGACGCTAGCTCGTAGCATCCGACCATGGAACAGATCTGCGACGACTTGCAAGCAGAACACGAGGCACTGGACGCCGTGGTGGCCGACCTCACCGAAGAGCGGTGGAGCGCTCCGACGCCAGCCGAAGGGTGGGACGTCAAGGACACCATCGTCCACCTCATCCAGGCCGACATGGCCGCCAGCCTCGCGGTTCTCGACGCCGAAGGTTTCGTTGCCGCCAAGGAATCGGTCAGCGCCGGTGAGGGGCTCGGCTTCTTCGTCACCGCGGACGGCAAGACAGGAGCCGAGATCCTCGCCCTGTGGCGGGAGGAGCGAGCGAAGATGCTGACCGCCTTTCGGGGCCGAGGCCCCAAGGATCGCATCCCGTGGTTCGGACCCGACATGAGCGCCCTGTCGTTCGCGACAGCCCGCCTCATGGAGACCTGGTCCCATGGTCAGGACATCGCCGACACCGTGGGCGCTTCGTGGCCGGCCACCGATCGACTTCGCCACGTCTGCCACATCGGTGTCACCACTCGGGCCTGGAGCTACGTCAACCGTGGTATGGAGTTTCCTGGGGGCGAGGTGCGAGTCGAACTCACTGCACCGTCGGGTGCCGTGTGGACCTGGGGCCCCGAAGAGGCACCCGACCGCCTGACCGGATCGGCCGAGGAGTTCGCCTTGGTCGCCACGCAACGTCGCCACCCTGCCGACACCGACCTGAGCGTCGAGGGCAACCTTGCTGCCGAGTGGCTGGGTATCGCCCAGGCCTTCGCCGGACCACCGACGCTTCCCGCACGAGGTCGCAGCTGACCATGGCCGACAACCCTGCGCTCGAAGCCTTCCTGGCCGAGCCCCGCAATGCGCTCGTCGCCGCCATTCGTTCCGACGGTCGTCCCATGATGACGCCCAACTGGTTTCTGTGGGACGGCGCCCGGTTCTTCATTTCGACCACCAAGGGGCGGGCGAAGTTCCGACTGTTCTCACGAGATCCCCGAGTTCAGCTGGCCATCGACGATTCGACCGGCTTCCGGTACGTCGTCATCGATGGCACCGTCGAGATCCGCGACGACGTCGACTCCGGACTGCCGCTCTTTCGCGACCTTCGCCACAAACACGGCAAGGGGGGCCAGACCGATGACGAGCTGCGGGACGAGATGATTCGGGATCAGAGGGTGCTCCTCGTGGTCACCCCCGACAAGCCCCCGACGGAGTGGCTGAGTCAAGGGTTCTGAATCAAGCCGTTCTGCACCTGCAACCGACAGCCTGCACGGCAACCGACAGCCTGCACGGCAACCAACAGCGACTCGGTCGCGACGTCCCGATCGGTGATCAGAACGTGATGCTCACTCAGAACTTGATGCTCACCTTGAGGGCGCCGCCAGGAACGGGGTCGTTGGCCACCTCGAAGGCGGTGTCGATCTCCTCGATGGGATAGACGTGGGACAACAGCGGCGACACGTCGATGTGGCCGCCGTCGATCAGATCGAGGGCCGTCTGGAATGACACGGCATCGCCCTCGTCCTGGGCCCCGAACGTGCTGCTGGCCGTGAGCTTCTTGCGGAAGAACTTGGCGAAGCTGATCTGAACGCTGTCGTCGGTGTCGGGAAGCCCGAACCACAACAGATCGCCCCCGGGCCGAACCAGCTCGATCGACTGGAAGAGCGTCTCCCGCCGACCGACGGCCTCGACCACATAGTCCGGACCGTCTCCGGTGAGCTCACGCACTGCTTCGGCAACATCGACCTCGCCGACGTTGAGCACCACATCGGCACCCATCGACGTCGACACCGCCAGACGGGCATCGGACAGATCTGCGGCGATGACCCGGGCCGCCCCACTTCGCTTGAGCCAGTAGGTCCAGAACATGCCGGCCGAACCCTGGCCGAGCACCAGCACGGTTCGGCCCACCACGTCGACGGGACGTTGACGGGCGGCGAAGATCACCGTGCCCAACTGTTGGGCCATCAGCAGCTGTTCCTGGGGAACGGCGGAGTCCGGCAACGGCAGCACGTACTTGCCGTCCATCCGCTGGTACTCGCTGAAACCCTCGGAATCGCCGGCGAAGGGAAAACACAACACCCGCGTTCCGGCCGCGACGTTCGGGTGGTTCGACGCCACGACCTCCCCGATGCCCTCGTGACCCGGATACCCATGGGGGCACGGCAACGGGTGACCGATGCCGGCACCATGGCACACCACGTGGAGATCGGATCCACAGATGGAGGCCATGATCGTGCGAACCAGGATCTGGCCCGGACCGATCTCGGGGATGGGAGCCTCCACACACTGGATGTTGTTGACTCCCACCATCTGGCCGGCTCGCAT
>CALACD010000313.1 GCA_937890445.1 uncultured Acidimicrobiia bacterium
GTCAGGAACACGAAGAAGATCACGCGGGCGATGGAGCTGATTGCTGCCACCCGTGTTGCCCGCGCTCAGGCTCGCGCTCGCGCCGCTCGGCCCTACGCCGAGCAGCTGACCGGAGTCATCGAAGATCTTGCTGCGGCCGGGGCCGACGTCAGCCATCCGCTGCTGCGTCAGGCCGAAAAGGTCGAGAACGTCGCCTTCATCGTGTGTGCTGGTGACCGTGGATTGGCCGGCGCCTACAACTCGTCGGTGATCCGCTCGGCCGAGCGAGAGATCCAGGCGCTTCGAGCCGAGGGCGGGGACTACCGCATTATTTGCGTTGGTCGAAAGGTCGGTGACTACTTCCGGTTCCGGGGCTTCGAGATCGAGGCCGAGTACACCGGATTCACCGACAACCCGACCTACGAGGACGCTCGCGAGATCGCCCGGAAGATCCGGGAGCTCTTCGATTCCGGAGACGTCGACCAGGTGGAGTTGATCTACACCGAGTTCGTCAGCGTGGGCACCCAGAACGCCGTGGTTCGCCGGTTCCTGCCACTGGAGTCCGCCTCCACCATCGCCGAGGTCGGCGGAGGAGACGCAAGCCGGCTGGCAGGTTTCTCGTTCGAGCCCTCGCCCGAAGGAGTGCTCGAGGATCTACTGCCGCGTTACGTCGAGGCCCGACTGTTCGCCGCCCTCCTCGACGCCGCAGCCTCCGAGCATGCCAATCGTCAGCGGGCGATGAAGGCGGCGACAGAGAACGCCGAGGAACTCATCATCAAGCTGTCCCGGATCATGAACCGGGCTCGACAGGAATCGATCACCACCGAGATCATGGAGATCGTCAGTGGCGCCGAGTCGTTGGCTGCGGATCAGACCAACGTCGAGGACACGATGATCGATCATCCGACGCCGGACCACTTCATGGCCGTTCACATCAACAACGAACATGCGCACCACTAGGAGCCAGAGAGCAACATGACTGCCACCGAACCGCAGCTGAAAACCGGACGCATCGTCGCCATCGCCGGCCCCGTGGTCGACGTCGAGTTCCCACCCGACGCCCTGCCCGAGATCAACAATGCCATTGCCTTCGACGTCACCATCCAGGGCGAGACCACCCGAGTGATGGCCGAGGTTGCCCAGCAGCTGGGGAACGGTCGAGTCCGCGCCGTGGCACTCAAGCCGACCGACGGTCTGACTCGGGGCGCCGTGGTCACCAACCTTGGTCATGGCATCCAGGTGCCCGTTGGTGACGTGACGCTGGGTCACATCTGGAACGTGATCGGTGAGCCCCTGGACGTCTCGCTCGACGATGTCGACATCACCGAGCGATGGGAGATCCACCGTCACGCTCCCAACTTCGACACGCTCGAGCCCACCAAACAGGTTCTCGAGACCGGCATCAAGGTCATCGATCTCCTCACGCCCTACCTCCAGGGTGGCAAGATCGGTCTGTTCGGCGGCGCTGGTGTGGGCAAGACCGTGCTCATCACCGAGATGATCACCCGCGTGGCCTCCAACCACGGCGGTGTGTCGGTGTTCGCCGGCGTGGGTGAACGAACCCGGGAAGGTACCGACCTGTTCATCGAAATGGGCGAGACGCTGATGGGTGATGGCAAGACGTCGGTGCTCTCCAAAGCCGCCCTCACGTTCGGGCAGATGGACGAGCCCCCGGGCGTGCGACTCCGCGTCGCGCTGTCGGCCTTGACCATGGCCGAGTATTTCCGCGATGTGCAGGGCCAGGACGTGTTGTTGTTCGTCGACAACATCTTCCGCTTCGTGCAGGCCGGTTCCGAAGTGTCGACCCTGCTCGGTCGTATGCCATCGGCTGTGGGTTACCAGCCGACCCTGGCTGATGAGATGGGCGTGCTCCAGGAGCGCATCACCTCGACCGGCGGCAAGTCGATCACCTCGCTGCAGGCCGTGTACGTGCCCGCTGACGATTACACCGACCCGGCGCCGTTCACCACCTTCACCCACCTCGACGCCACCACCGAGTTGAGTCGAGACATCGCGGCGCTCGGCATCTACCCGGCTGTGGATCCGCTGTCATCGACATCGAGCATCTTGGCTCCCGAGGTCGTCGGTGACCGCCATTACAACGTTGCTCGCCGTGTGCAGGAAATCCTCCAGCGATACAAGGAACTCCAGGACATCATCGCAATCCTCGGCCTCGACGAACTGTCCGAAGAAGACCGCATCACGGTCGATCGGGCACGCAAGGTGCAGCGTTTCCTGTCCCAGCCAATGTTCGTGGCCAAAGTCTTCACCGGCCTCGACGGCAACTTCACCCCGGTCGAGGAAACGGTGGACAGCTTCGAAGCCCTCGTCAACGGCGACCTCGACGATCTCCCCGAGCAGGCCTTCCTGAATGTGGGCGGGGCCGAATCGGCTCGGGAGAAGGCTGCGCAGCTCCGCAAGGACGCAGGCGCCTGATGGCCTTCCAGGTCGAGTTCGTCTCTCCCGAGGCATCGCTCTACTCAGGCGAGGGTACCCAGGTCATCGCTCGCACCCGGGGTGGGGGAGACATCGCCTTCCTCACCGGGCACGAACCGTTCGTGGGAAGTCTGCAAGCCAGCGAAGTACGGGTCACCGAGCTCGATGGCACGGTCCAGTCGTTCGCAGTGCGCAGCGGTTTCGTCTCGGTCACCGGTGACAGCGTCACCGTCCTTTCCGACGAGGCCACCCCGTCGGGACAGCTCGACCTCGAGCAGGCTCGGGCCGATCTGGCAGCAGCTGAAGCGGCGTTGGCCGCCGACGAGGCAAACGCCTATGCCCGAGAGGACCTGGTGTGGGCTCGGCTGCGGGTCCGGCTGGCCGGAGGCGAGAACTCCCACTAGGAGTCCGCTGGGGCGCGATCTCTGCCGCGCTCTATTTCTCGTTTGCGGCTGCCGCCGCCGCAAATCTTTCACATGCCGCGATCTCGCCGGCTACGAGGAGCAGGTCGTTCTCACCGATTCGGGTTTCTGCGGTTGCGTACGTGAACGTGCCTTCGGGTGGTTTCACGCTGAAGACGGTGACTCCGTATTTTTGACGTATACCGGCTTCACCCAGTGTCTTGCCCACGAAGACCCGGGGGGAGCGAAGTTCGGCGATGGCGAACGAGTCGTCGAGCTCGAAGTAGTCGATGACCCGACCCGATACGACATGGGCCACGCGTTCGCCCATCTGCTTCTCGGGGAAGACCACGTGGTCGGCGCCGACACGCCGCAGAATGCGCCCATGCTCCTCGGTCAGGGCTTTGGCCCAGATGGTGGGGCCGTCGAGGTCGGCCAGCGCGGCCGTGGTCAGGATGCTGGCTTCGATGTCGCTGCCGATGGCGACGACGGCGGTGTCGAAGCTGGCGACGCCCAGCTGACGCAAGGTCTCGGTGTCGGTTCCGTCGGCCCGTCGTACGTGGGACAGTTTGCTGGCCCAGCGATCGATCAACTCCTGGTCGGTGTCGATGGCCATCACCTCGATGTTCAGGGCGATCAACTCTCGGGCCATCGACGAACCGAAGCGTCCCAGGCCGACCATGAAGACCGACTGGGAGGGTGGTCCGTCGCCGGTAGCGCCCGATTGGGGTGACGAGGCCAGACCGGCCCAGTCGCTGAGTTTTCTGATGCGAGGCATGGAAGGACCTATCCGACGAGGAGCGCTTCTTCGGCATAGCCGTAGCGGCGCTGTTGGGGCCGGAGCAGCACGGCTGTTCCGAAGGTGATGGGGCCGACCCGACCCACGAACATCAGGACGACAATAGCGATCTGGGCCACCCAATCGAGGTCCGGGGTGATGCCGGCCGATACCCCAACCGTGCCGAAGGCGGAAACCGCCTCGAACAGCAGGGCATCGAAGGGCAGGTTGGGCTCGGTCAAGGCC
>CALACD010000314.1 GCA_937890445.1 uncultured Acidimicrobiia bacterium
TCAGACAGCAACCGCTGCCTGAACCCAACATGTCACCTCAACGCGCGGCAGTCCCAACAGGTTCGGGAACCCGACGACCCGCAGAGGCCAGTGCACCGAGTACTGCACCGGGCACTGCACCAACCACCCCGAGCACCAGTGCACCAAACCCCACGGCCTGCACCAACCGCCGAGCAGGGCGGCGGGCGAGCTTCGGCTTCGGCTTCGCATCTCTCCCCGCTCGACCCGCACTCCGCCCGAAACCTACGTAGCGGTTCCCGCTGCACTCCATCGATGACAAGCGCGGCGGGCCCTGAGGGAACCCGCTGTCGCGATGGTGGGTGAGCAACAACTGGTTCACCGCGATCGCCGACCGAGGCTCGTCGCGATCGCCGCCAGTGTGCTCGTGATGGCCGGAGTCGGGTACCTGGCAGTCGGCAGGATTGGCTCGGAGGAGACCGTGGTCGCTCAAGGGTCTGCGGCAATTCCGACGAGCTTTGGCACGTGGCAAACCATGGCGGACGCCCCGATCGAGACTCGACCCTATGCGGTCACGGCATGGACAGGTTCTGAGTTCGTTGTCTGGGCCGGGTCGAGCCTGTCCCGGGGCTTCGCCTACACCGACGGGGCAATCTATCAACCCGATACCGATTCGTGGGAGCTGATGAATGTTCCGGGATGGGGACACCCAGGACTCACCAGCGCCTTCTTCGATGGCGAGCTCTACGCGCTCGCCAAGGGCGGCGGCACCCGATTCGATCCGATCGCGGGCCGGTGGAGTGACCTTCCACCAGTGGAGGGGATGCTCCTGACAGCGACGGTCGCCACCGATCAGGGCGTATGGGGTCTTGGTCCGGCCAGCGTCAACGATTCCGGCCAGCCGGACCTTGCCATCGCCGAGTTCGATCCCGCGTCAGACAGCTGGCTCTACGGGCCGGAGTTCGAAGGAACGGACCGGCAGGCCGAGATCGTCGCTGGAATGGGACTGCTTGAAACCACCACGCTGTGGACAGGGACCGAGATCGTTGTCTGGCGCAGCACCACCGGCGGCATTGCTTTCAATCCTGCCACCGAATCGTGGCGCACAATCCCGCACCCTCAATCACCGTCGGGCCTCATCCACAGCAGCATCGCCGTCCAACTCGACGACGGTATAGCCGTTCTCGCTCAGGTCGAGAACAGCGACGGTATCGCCGTGGACGTGGCGACGCTGCAAGCGGATGGTGGTTGGCAATGGCTCGAAACCGACATCCCGGTGTCCGACTTCGATTCGATCACCGTCGCCGGAGCTGGAGACTGGATCGCCATGTTTTCTGCAGACGAGGATCCAGCTTTGATTCACCTGCCCTCAGGGACATGGCAACGAGAAACCGACGGACCGCTCGGAGGGATCCGAGCGCCGAACATCGCGTGGACCGGAAACCAACTCATCGTCTGGGGCGGAGTCACCGACGATGCCGACGCCGCTGACGGCGCAACATGGACTCCGCCCGGCTGAGCCTTGCACCGCATCGCCCGACCAAGGCGCGACGTATCCCATACCACTCACGCTCGGCGCCCTGCAGACCATCCCCGACCGCCGGGTAGAGGACGCAGCGAACGGCATCTTCGAGCGCCGGTTCTGGGGGTGGCGCTTCGTCGACCGGTGAGGCCGGAACTGCACCGCCCTGTCGCTGGAGCGCTCGACGATGCGACCTTGCCATCCGGCATCGGACCATTTACCCTTACATATGTGACGGAAGTAAAGAAACGACGCCGTGGAACCTCCAAGATCAGCTCCAAGCATCAGATCACGATTCCCGCCGAAGCCCTTCGGAGCGCCGGCTTGGAGATCGGCGACCGGCTGGTTGCCCGTTCCGACGGAGCAGGCCGAGTCATCCTCGAACGCGAACATGACGTCGTCGCTGAACTCGCTGGCGCGTTGACCGGCGTCTACCACCAAGACGAGCTCGACGAGCTCCGCTCCGAATGGGACTGACCCACCTCGACGCAGGCGTCATCATCGGATTCCTCGATTCCGCCGACGCCCACCATGCCGCAGCGACGGCGTCACTGGCCCGAGCACTCGACAACGGCGACCGCCTTGCCATGGCTGCGTCCGCATACGCAGAGTGTCTCGTCGGACCAGCCCGCAGAAGCGAACAGGCAATCCAGATCGTGAAAGACACGTTCGATCGACTTCCGATCGAGATCGTCGACCTCTCGCCAGCAATCGCCATCGAAGCGGCCCGACTCAGGGCTCGCCACCGCTCTCTACGACTCCCTGATGCGCTCGTCATCGCCACGTCCATTACCGCTGATGTCGATCAGCTCGTCACCACCGATGGACGTTGGCCGACCCGACGAAAGCTTCAAGTCGAGTTCGAAATCATCAGGATCTGACCAACGACAAACGCCTCCTCTTGCTCACCGGATTGTCGCGGCCAACCGCTACCTGCCCCGGCTCGAGGATGCACCACGCACGGATGCTACGGATATCACCGGATCATGGGTCGTTGTCGCGGCTCACTCGAGCGACAGCTCCAACCTGGAGCCAGATCCAGCAGACCTGGCTGTGAAACGCAGCAAAGAACTGCGCGTCGACGCCGATGTTCCGGCTGGTCACTGTGAGGGGTAGCTGCTCTCGGTAGTAGCGATGCGTGCGTCGGCTTTGCGGCGCGCTCGTTGGAACAGATCGGCGGGAACCGTGCCAGGGTCGGTAACGAACCCTGAGCGAATCACCGCATGGCGGTCGTTGGGAGAAAGGGCTTCGAGCTCAGCAGCTGTCCAGATCCGATCAGCATCCACGCTCTGAACTTACTCGGATCCCTGACAGCACATGCTTGCTCGACGGAAGCTGGTGCGGGGTCCGACCTCGCAGATTGCGTATGCGTCGGTCCCATCTCGGTCTGGATCCATAACACTGGGGTAACACCGGCAAGAGATTTCAAGGGCGTTCAGGGGTCAACAGGTGAGCAACCCATCAACGCGTCGTGGCTCTCTGACCTGCGAAAACGCTGGTCCAGGCGGCCTGGTTGAGCGTCTCGGTTCGGCCTCGAAAGCCGTTGAGGTGCTTCGCATCTCCGGGGGTTCGAATCCCCCACCTTCCGCCACGCTCGCTCGAGCAGATGAGGCCCTGGTCAGGTCTGGTTTCGTCAGAAGCCGAACCGGCCAGGGTCTCCTTCGTTGCGGGCCAGCGGGGTTCCTTGCCGATCAGGAGAGTGGCAAACCGTCTAGGCCATCGAGTGCCGCTGCAGGAAGGCAGCAAGCGGTGCAGCGACGGCTGCGGGCCCCGCCATCTGAAGGAGGTGATTGCCGCCTTCGATGATGACCACTTCGCTGGTGGGCAAGGCAGCTGCGACCGCCTCGGATGTCTCCCGGAAGTAGGCAACCGAGTCGGCACCGATCACCACGAGCGAGGGCATCGATGCGCCCTCGACGTCGACCAGGCTCAACGTCGAGGCCGAAGGTAGATCTTGGGTGAACACGGTGATGATGTCGGCCACTGCCTGGTCGAACCAGCTCTCGCCGAGCACCCGGTCGACGGCTGCTCGCCACCCCTCTCCGGCGATGGCCGTCAGGAGAAGCTCGGTCGCGGCCTGCTGATCGCCCCCCTGCATCGCAGCGCCCGCCGCCCCGGCACCCGCCATGAAATCGGCCGCGCTGGGAACAACGAGGTCGGTCGGCCCTGCCCCCTCGAGAGAAATGAACGTCCGAACCCGCTCGGGAGCCTGGCGACACACCTCGAGTCCGATCCGGCCCCCGAACGAATGGGCCACGACGTGGGCCTGCTCGATGCCGTAATGGTCCAACACCGCCAGCGCGTCGCAGGCGTACGCCTCGATCGAACGATTCACGACAGGAGCACTGTTGCCGTAGCCCCGACGTCGATAGCCGAGGAACCGGTAGTCGGCCAGCTCGGGCAACCCCGTCATTCCGGTGAACGCGTCCGCCACGACTGCGCCATGGATGAGCAGGACCGGTTCCCCCGTCCCTACTGACCACGCCTCCAAGGCGCCTCCTTCGACCTCAACACGGTCCATGATGATTCTCCATTCGTTGTCTCCGGTCGACACGAGCGTGGATGCTCGAAGCGATCAGGCCGTCGATCTGAGATGGCTCTCAGGCGAAGACGGTGCGTCCGATCCATTCGGCAATCAGCGCGGGCTTGTCGACGCCCTCGATCTCGACGGTCATGGCTCGGGTCTGGTCGACCGCGTTCCCCTTCAGTTCGACGTTCACGGTGGCCGCCGTCGCTCGGATACGGGCCCCGGCCGGCACCGGGTTGACGAAACGCACCTTGTTCATGCCGTAGTTCACACCCATCAGGACACCGTCGAGTTTCGTGAAGTCCGAAGGAATCGTGGTCGAGAGATGCACCAGCATGCTCAGCGTGAGAAAACCGTGAGCGATTGGTCCGCCGAAGGGCGTCTGTGCTGCCCGCTCGGGGTCGATGTGGATGAATTGATGATCCAGCGTTGCGTCGGCAAAGGCGTTGATCTGTTCCTGCGTCACCTCGAACCAGTCGCCGGCCACCGGTTGCTGCCCGATCAGTTCCTGCAGTGCTTCGTAGGCGGCCTGTGCATTCTCACTCATGCGGGTGCTCCATTCTGGGTTGGCACGCAGAGTAGCCAGCGGCGGGGTCGCCCCGCTCCTTTGTCCGTCCCTCGCACTCGCCGACCTGCAAGGATCAGTCCCCATGAGAATCGACGATCACGCCTTCGAGCTCACCGACTGGTCGGCGGTCGAACCGATCGAGCATCCGGGTCGAACTGGCCATGCCGTCTGGCGAACTCGCCAGATGGGACCCATTCGTGTCCGGATGGTCGAGTACTCGCCGGGCTACCTGGCTGATCATTGGTGCTCCAAGGGACACGTGCTTCTCTGCCTCGAAGGCGAGCTCCTCACCGAACTCGACGATGGCCGGACCTTCGTGCTGCGCCCGGGGGTCAGCTATCAGGTGGCCGACGATGCCGAAGCCCATCGGTCTTCCACCTCCGGTGGCGCGACCCTGTTCATCGTCGACTGAGTGCTGCCGCTCAGGAACGCATGGGCGACCCGTTCCGGCCCCATCGGTCCGTCGTCGCCTGGTACTGCTGGCAGATCCTCGACAACAATCCCAATCCATGACCCTCGAACTCCCGATGGATCGCTGGACGCTCGTCGATGCGGTCCGCGAGCAAGCCAAGCTGCGCACCGACCAACCGTTCCTGTCGTTCGAGGATGGCGGGAACCTGACGTTCGGCGAGTTCGACGAGGCATCGGATCGAATGGCGACGGCGCTCGCCGACCTCGGGGTGGGCGAAGGTGACCGCGTCCTCGGCCTCCTCACCAACAGTCGAGCCTTCGTGGTCTTGATGATCGCCACCCACAAACGCCGCGCCGTGTTCGTACCCATCAACACCGAGTTGAAAGGGGCCTTCCTCGAACATCAGGTCCACAACAGCGAACCGAAGGTCGTGGCGGCCGATCAGAGCCTGCTCGGCTTCTTCGAACACGTGGCCACCGATGGCATCGGTATCGGCCACACGATCGTGGTGGGCGGCAACGACGTGCATCCGCAGATGCCGGCGTCTCTGGGCAACTCGACCGTGCACTCCTACGCCCAACTCGAGGCGACCGACCTTCGCGCCGACGCCCTGCTCACCCCGGCTCCCCACGATGTGTGCACGATCATGTACACCTCCGGTACCACCGGGCCCTCCAAGGGCGTGTTGATGCCACAGGCCCACTGCTATCTGTTCGCAGTGGGAACCATCAGCGTGATGGAGCTCACCGAGAACGATCGGTACTTCATCTGCATGCCGATGTTCCATGCCAATGGCCTGTTCATGCAGGTCTACCCTTCGCTGGTTGCGGGTTGTTCGGCGCACGTCGTCAAGCGTTTCAGTGTCTCGACCTGGCTGGAGAGCGTCATCGAGCAGAAGGCCACCGTCACCAACGCGCTCGGGGTGATGCCCGAATTCATCTACCGGTCTCCCCGATCGGATCGAGATCAGCAGTCCGAGCTGCGGCGGATCATGGCCATCCCGGTGGCCGAGGAGTGGGCCGAGGCGTTACAGGACCGTTTCGCAGTCAGCGTCGTCCAAGGTTTTGGCATGACCGAGGTCAACATGGTGGCCTACAGCGACCCGTCCGAGCCGGTGGTGGCCGGATGCGCCGGATATGTGCTCGAGGAACACTTCGAGGTCATC
>CALACD010000315.1 GCA_937890445.1 uncultured Acidimicrobiia bacterium
TCGCCGTGAGCGACGATCCTGACGCATCGGAGAAGATCGCCCGGTTCGCGGCCGGGATGACCCCCTGGATCGTGGCGGTGCGCATGGTGTCCGAGGGGGTGGACATTCCGCGCCTCCGGGTCGGTGTCTATGCAACCACGACGACGACCGAACTGTTCTTCCGTCAGGCGGTGGGTCGGATCGTGCGGTGGACGGGGGGCGGGGGTCGGGTCGGGCGTTCCTGTTCGTGCCCGACGATGTGCGGCTCCGTCATTGGGCCAGCACCATCGCCGAGGTCCGCCGACACCGGCTGGAGCGTCGATCGGATGCCGAAACCGACGAGTACCAGGCTCCCGAGAACGAGGGACTCGATCGACTCCGGTCCGAGCCCGATGAACAATTGTCGTTGTTCGCGGTGTTGTCGGCCACGGCGACCGACACGCCGCCGGAGAGCATCTTCGACGAGGACGACGACGGTCCCGACGATCTCGACGACGAGGCGGGCGGCGACGATGAGCGATTGACGATCGATCTGGGGGCGTTGCCGCCGGCCGGGCCGGTCATCATCGGGCCGCGACGGGGACGCAAGGAGCGAGATCGGCTTCGTCAGCTGAACGCAGATCTGGCTCGCGAGCTGGTGGTGGTGACCAACCGGACCCATGCCGCGGTGAACTTCGAACTGAACCGGCTCTCGGGGGTGGCGAAGGTGTCGGCGGCAACCGTGGACCAACTCGAGCGACGGGCCCGGGTGGCCGAGGAATGGCTGGGGCGGCGCAAGAGAAGGGCTCGACTCGACCGTTTCGTCTGAGCCCAGGGAACGGGCTGATCGACCGCCTCGATCAGCCCTGGCCGATGGTGCGGCGTAGGAAATCGAGGGTGCGTTCCCAGGCCAGTTCCGCTGCCGCCGGGTCGTAGCTGTCGCCGGGCTCGAAGAACCAGTGGCGGGTGCCCGGGTACAGGTGGAACTCGGTCTGGTTCTCACCGAGCCGAATGAACGACTCGGTGACGACCCGGTCCTCCTCGGAGACGAGGTGATCGTCCTCGGCGAAATGGCCCTGGAAGCGAGCCGTGGCCTCGTCGAAGTCGATGCTCTGGGCTCCGTAGAACGACACCACGGCGCCGATCGCATCAGGGAGGCGGGCCGCCAGCCACAAGGCCATGGACGCACCCATCGAGAAGCCGATCACGGCGATCGGGGCCTCGGGATCCTTGGACGCAGCCTGGAGCACCCGGGCCGAGGACATGCAGAGCGACGACAGTTCGTCCGGGCTGACGGCGGACAACAGCTGTTCACCCTCCTCCGGGGTGCTGGGGGTGTTGCTGGCGAAGAGATCGGGGGCGAGCACCGTGTACCCCTCGTCGGCGAGTCGAGTGGCAAAGTCCTTGGTCCAGTCCGTGAGGCCCCACCAGGAGTGGAGTACCAGGACTCCGGGACATCGGGCGCCCCCTTCTGGTCCGACGAAGAAGGCCTCGCCCGAGGAGCGACCACGGGGTGGATGATCGGCGTTTGGTGACGCTGCAGCCATGGTGCCGACCCTACCGGTGCGCGGGCTTGCGCGGAGTTGTTCCTACGCTGTCGGTTGTGAAGAGCCCCGTGGCAGCGATGAAGACCGTGTGGAGCTTCGTCGTCGACGTCGCCAAACACTGGTACCACGGGGGCATCGGTGATCTCGCGGCCGGCGTGACCTTCTGGATTCTGCTCTCGTTGCCTGCCGCGATGTTGGCGCTGGTATCGGCGCTCGGTTGGTTGGGTGAGATCCTGGGTACCAGCCTTGCCAACGAGGTCGAGGCCGATGTGGTGACCTTCGTCGAGCGAGTGTTCGCCGATCAGGCGCCGGACACGATCGTGACCACGATCCACAATCTGTTCGCCCAACAGGACTCCGCCGTCCTGACCGTTTCGTTGTTGTTCGCGTTCTGGACCATCAGCCGCGGGTTCGCTGGCCTGTTGCGGGCCCTCGACGACGTCTACGAGGTGGATGATGGTCGGAGTTGGTACTACACACGCGTCGTTGCCTTGGTGATCGGGCTGGGAAGTGTGCTGGTCTCTGCGCCGCTCGTGCTGTTGGAACTGTTCGTGTGGAATCGGTACTCCGTGCCCTTCGAAGCGTCGGTGAGTGCGCTGTCGTCCCTGGTCATCCTGGTGATCTGGGCCGTGTCCATCTATCACTTCGGCCCATCGATCCGCACCAAATGGCACTGGGACCTCCCCGGTGCCCTGGTGGCGGCTCTCGGCTGGTGGGCCCTCACCATGGGCTACGGCTACTACGTGCGCTGGACGTCGGCCGAGAACGACGTGCTGGGCGCATTGGGTGCCTTCATCCTGGCGCTGACGTGGGTTTGGGTGGCGGCCCAGGTGCTCCTGGTCGGTGGTGCCGTGAACTCCATCCTGGGTGATCGTCTGAAGATCAACCGGGCCAAGCGGAGTTGGAAGATCAACGAGCGATTGTTCCGAACCGGGGAGATGAAGAAGGTCGTCGTCGACGAGGCCGAATCGGGTGTCTCGGTCGACACCGGCGAAGGGGTTCCGGTCTGGGCCGAGGATCCCCCGCTTCGCAAGTGATCACGTCGCAAGCAGCAGGTCGGCTGCTCCAACCCCGGCCCGGAAGGCCTAGGACGAGCCTCGACCCGGGGCTTCGACATCGGTGGCCGGCTCCAAGGCCAGCTCCAGGACTTCGCGGATATCTGCCACCAGGTGCACGGTCACTCGTGCCAGCGCCTCGGCCGGGACGTCCTCCAGATCGGCCTGGTTCCCTCGGGGGAGAAGAACCGTGGTGATCCCGGCCTGGAGAGCGGCAAGCACCTTCTGCTTCACACCGCCGATCGGAAGTACTCGTCCCTGCAGCGTGATCTCGCCGGTCATGGCGACATCGGGCCGAACCTTGCGGCCCGACAGCAAGCTCATCAACGCGGTGGTCATGGTGATCCCGGCCGATGGCCCATCCTTCGGCACGGCGCCGGCGGGGAAGTGCACGTGCAGACGCTGCCGGTCGGGGAGTTCGATACCGAACTCGGGACCGATCGATCCGATGACGGATCGGGCGATCGCCGCCGACTCCTTCATGACATCGCCCAGCTGCCCGGTCAGGAGGGGTTCGCCCTCCCCCGGAACCAGGGCGGTCTCGACGAACAACACGTCTCCTCCGGCACCGGTGACGGCCAGGCCGGTGGCAATGCCGGGCCGGTCGATTCGCTCGGCGATCTCCTCCCGGGGGAGCGGTCGACCCAGGAGTGCGACCAGTTCGCGGCTCGTGATCGTGATCGGCGTCTCGGTGCCATTGGCGATCAACACGACCTTTTTGCGCAGTGCGGTGTCCAACAGTCGTTCGAGTCGACGGACTCCGGCTTCACGGGTGTAGTTCGAGGCAATCTCGCCGATGACCTCGGCTGGGACCACGACCTCGCCATCGGTGAGTCCGTTGCCGACGATCAGCTTGGGCAACAGATGGTCGACGGCGATGGCCGTCTTCTCCTGTTCGGTGTAGCCGTCGAGCGTGATCACTTCCATGCGGTCCAGGAGGGGTCCGGGGATGGTGTCGATCACGTTGGCGGTGGCGACGAAGACGACGTCGGAGAGATCGAGTTCGAACTCCAGGTAGTGGTCGCGGAACGAGTGGTTCTGGGCTGGATCCAAGACTTCGAGCAATGCGGCCGAGGGGTCGCCTTGGTGCCCGGCTCCCAGCTTGTCGACCTCGTCGAGCAGGATGACCGGATTCATCGACCCGGCCTCGGTCAGGGCTCGGACCAGTCGGCCGGGCCGTGCACCAACGTAGGTGCGGCGATGGCCGCGAATCTCGGCCTCGTCACGGACGCCACCCAGGGCCAGTCGAACGAACGAGCGATCCAGGGCTCGGGCCACCGATTCCCCCAGCGAAGTCTTCCCCACGCCGGGTGGGCCGACGAGGGCCAGGATCACGCCCTTTCGGTGGGAGGCGACCGAACGCTCACGGGACGCGATGGCCAGCGGCACCGCTTCGTCGGTCGTGGAGTCATCCACCCTGCCCTGTCGTTCCGACCGCAGCTTGCGGACGGCCAGATGCTCGATCAGTCGATCCTTGACCTGGTCGAGGCCGGTGTGATCGGCGTCGAGGATGCGCCGAGCTTCGTGCAGTTCCTGGCGCTCCTCGCTTCGCACGTTCCAGGGCAGCTCGAACACGGTGTCGAGCCACGTTCGGATCCAGTTGGCCTCCATCGAGTCGTTGCCGGCTCGCTCCAGTCGGTCGATCTCCTTGGCGATGGCCCGTGCTGTCTCGTCCGGCACATCCAGTTCCTCCAGGCGGGCGCGGAGCTCGTTGATCACGTCGCCGTCCTCGCCATCGAGTTCGGCCTTGATGGCCGCCATCTGTCGACGCAGGATGGCTTGACGCTGGCCCTTGTCGAGATCCTCGGTGACTTCTCTCTGAATGCGGTCCCGTACGTCGATCTCGGCCAGCGCCTCCTTGACCCAGGCGGTTGCCTTGGCCAGACGTTCGTCGACGGCCGCCGTTTCGAGCAGTGCGAGGCGGCGTTCGATGGAGAGCTCGGGCCAGTAGCCGATGGTGTCGGCCAGCGAACCGGGGTCGTCGATGCCGCTCAGGGCGCCCGACATACGACGTCCGCCCACCTTCTGCAGCAGCGAGGTGGCTGCGGCGCGATACTCCGTGACGAGCGTTGGCAGGTCGGCATCGGGCCGTGGTGATTCGTCGAGGTGTTCGACCTCGACCCACAGGGCCGATCCGGTCCCGATGACGCCGGTACCGACGCGTACCCTGCGATGGGTACGTACCGTCAGGGCGGGGGCGCCACCGGGGAGAACCCCGCGGTCTTCGATCGTGCCGATCACCCCGATTCGACCGAACCGTTCGGGGTTCGACAGCTTCGGCAAGAGCAACAAGCGGTCGTTCACCGCCGCCGACAAGGCGTCGCGGGCGGCATCGGATTCGATCGACACCGTGACCACCATGTCGGGGAGCACGACACCGTCGGGCAATGGCAGGACAGGCAGGGTCTCGAGACCGGTTCTCTCGTGAGCGTTGGTCTCGTGAGCGTTGGTTTCGGGAGCGTTCAGATCAGGTGTGTTGGACGATGCAGACATGTTGACGACCTCGCGAGGTTGTGATGAACTTACGAACAATCGGCAATTACAAGATTACCAACGTACAGTGCAACGCAGAACCGGAAGTTCGCGCTCGGTATTCCCACACCACGGTTCGGATTCCAACCAGAACGACCGTCAGTCAGAACAACAACAGTCAGCAGGTTTCCCATGGCAGAACGTCCACTCCTCGACGTCGAAGAGGTCGCCGCATGGTTTGCGGGGCGAGTTCCGGACGAATGGTTCGACGGGCCGGTGCAGATTCGCGCCGACCGTGACGAGATCATTGTCACGGGCTCGCTTCCCGTTCCCTCCAATGCTCCGCCGGGAGAGGATGCAGCGCGGCTGGCGGCAGCGTCACGGGTCGCAGCCTTTCGTGAGGCGAGTCGACTCGATCGGATGAGGGTGGCCGACTCGGCCCAACAGCGTTGGCAGCGTCATGTCACCTGGGCCGCCCGGTGCGGCGACGAAGAGGTGGTGTTCACCGATGCGTCGGTGCCGGTGATGACCCGTCTGCGTTTCGCCGAGCGTCAGGTGTTGGACACCTTGATCGACAGCGGCGTGGCCCGAAGCCGATCCGAGGCTCTGGCCTGGTGTGTGCAGCAGGTCGGTCGACACCAAGGAGAGTGGATCGGTCGTCTGCGGGAGGCCATGACCGAAGTCGAGCGGATTCGGGCCGAAGGGCCCTGAGTCAGGGGCCTGGATCGGGTCGGCCGGCTGCCAGCCACCATTCGTAGCGCGACTCGTCGATCCAGGCCCCGGTCTCCAGGGCGAAGAGTTGTGCCTCGGTTGCCATCAGGTTCCTGGCTCCGGCCCGGGCCCTGGTCGATGAGGTCTCGGCGTGACGGGGATCGATGTCGAGTCGATGCCGAGCCGGGACGGCGAGCGGGGGCCGAGGAGCGATGGCCAGCTCGGGCAGCGCGTCGAGGGCCTGGTCGCGTTGTCCCGGATCTCCGTCGTACCAGATCGGATCGTTGATCTGGTGCCACTTGTCGGCGCCCATGATCAGCACATCGAAGCCGCTGGCGATGTCCACGAGGAGCTGGTCTTCGGTCTCCTGCATCTGCAACCAATCGATGTCATCCACGACGTCTGCGAGGACGCTCAGCCGGTGGTGCAGTCGCGGGTGGGCCACCTCTTCCTTGCCGAGGGCACGCCGGCTGATGGAGAAGACGACGACATCGATCTGCCGTTGCTCGACGACGGCGGCCGCGATGGCCAGGTGTGCGGTTGTCGGTGGATTGAACGAGCCGGGGTACACGGCCCGTCGGAGGTCGGCGCTCGACATGGGGGAAGCTTGCCCCAAACCGGTTCCGATCACGATTCGGAGCCGGTTCTCCGGCTGCTCATCGGTCCGGCAACGTCGGCATCGACGGTGACGTCACCCAGTCCCGCATCAGCTCCGCCGCGGTGCCCCCCGCCTGTTCCTCGACCAGAACGAAGAAATCCTCGGTCGATGCCACCGAGCCACCGAATCGGTCACTCCAGGTGCGGAGTAGTGCGAAGAACGGTTCGTCGCCGATCGTGCGGCGCAGCGTCTCGAGGGTCAACGCGCCCCGATAGTAGACATTGGCGTCGAACAGCTCCGACGACTCCAATCCCACCAGCGGCCCGAACTGAATCGCAGCGTAGTTCTCGAAACGGTCGGTGCCCTGCCTTTCAGCCCAGTACAGATCTGCCCAGGTGGCGAAGCCTTCGTTCAGCCAGATGTGTTCCCAGTTCCCGGGAGACACGTGGTTGCCGAACCACTGATGAGCCAGCTCGTGGGCCAGCACCTGTTCGGCCAGGCCGTCCCGTACGGCAGGTTCGAAGAAGTCGGTACCGAAGATGCTGAGTGTCTGGTTCTCCAGTGCGAACCCGAAGGCCTCGGGTACGAGCAACACGCCGTAGGAATCGAACGGGTAGGGCCCGAACAGGGCTGAGAACTCTCGTAGCATGTCGTCGGTCTCGTCCAGGAGCGGACGAATGTCGGCCAGGTCGACCCCGGCCAACGGCTCGGTGGTCAGGACGTGACGAATCTGGACACCGGCGACGTCGGATTCCTCCGTGATGGTGAAGGGTCCCGTAGCCACCGACGCCAGATAGGTGGCCATCGGATCGTTCATCTCCCAGGTCCACGTCGTGCGATCTCCGACGGTCGTGCGATCGATCAGGACACCCGAGGCGGCGGCGACTTCGTCGTTGTCGACGGTGACTGCCATCACGAACGTCGCCTTGTCTCGGGGGTGATCGTTGGCCGGGAACCAGGTGGCGGCGCCCAGCGGCTCGGAGACGACAAAGGTGCCCCAGCCGGTGGTGTGCCAGCCGAGCGGAAACGGTCCGGCCGGATCCTCGAT